>JBGSJD010000327.1:0-4576 GCA_041742195.1 Hyphomicrobiaceae bacterium | reverse complement strand
CGCCGTCTCGCAAGCCCCGGTGGCCGCCGCCGCTGAACTCCGTCGCGAGGTCACGGCCGCTGCACACTCCACGAGAGGCCAGATCTGGGCGAGGTCAGACCTGGACGACGAGCCCGTCGTCGGCGAGCAGGATGGCGTCGCCGGTGACCCGGTGGCGCTGTGCCAGCATGTCGGCGTTCATGTGCGTGAGGAGAACCCGCCGCGCGCCGATCCTCGGCAGGTGTTGCGCGATGACTTCCCAGCTCATGTGGTAGCGAACGGCTCCGCCGAAGGCGTAGCACTCCATGATGAAGAGGTCGGCGCCATCTCCGCAGGTGACGAGCGCCTCGACCCACTCGGTATCGCCACTGAACGCGAGCGTCTTGCTCCCGGTCTCGAGCCGGAGCGCGTGCGACGGCGCGCCGGAGGGATGGCTCACGACGTAGCTCCGCACCACTCCGGCCGCGATCTCGGTCGGTGCGTCCGGCCCCATCTCGACGAAAGAGAGGTCGAACCGCCGTGCCACCTTGGTCGAGCCGGGGAAAAGCGCCTCGGCAGCGGCGACGAAGCGCGCTTCGATCCCCGGAGGGCCGGCCACCGTCAAGGGGACGGATCGCTTGGCCACGTGCTGCGCGTGGAGGAGCCACCACACGAGCCCGGCGAAATGATCGCCATGCAGATGCGAGATCACGATGGTGCCGATCCCGTTCGGATCGATACCGGCGCGATTGAGGCCGATGATCGCTGTCGCCCCGCAGTCGAGGAGCAACTGATGCCCGCCGGTTTCCACGTGATAGCAGGTCTGCAGGCGGCCGCCCGAGCCGAACGCATCGCCGCAGCCGACCACTGTCAGTTTCATGACCGTTGCTCCCTTGGGCCGTCCCGGCCCTCACGCCCGGCGGGACGCAGCTCAGGCCTTGGCGCTCGGCCGCGCCGAGACGGCGGCATACCAGCGTTTGACGTTGCCCATGTCGTCCGGCACGGCAAGACGCGCGGGCTTCATGAAGTCGACGGCGACCATGGCCGTGATGTCGGCCACGCTGTAGGCATCGCCCGCGACGAAGGCATTGCCGGCAAGGCCCCGGTCGAGCATGGCGAGCGAGTCCATTGCCTTCTGCTTGTTGGCTTCGCCCCAGTCCTTCACTTGCGGCACTTCGAGGTGGGCCATCGCGGGATGCAGGTGCCGGAACGCCTGCGAGACCTGGGTCAGGAGGCCGAGCTCCATCCGCCGGTTCCACATCTCGACGTTCGCCTTGCCGATAGCCGAGTGGCCGAAAAGCGCGGGCTCCGGCTTGATCTCCTCGAAGTACCGGCAGATGGCCATGGTCTCGGAGATCGCCGTGCCGTCGTCGAGGACGAGGATCGGCACGCGCTGCGTCGGATTGAGCTGCGTCATCTCGGCCGTCTTGAGGGCGCCCTTCATGAGGTCGACCTCCTCGAACGGCACCTGGATACCCTTCTCGGCGAGAAAGATCCGCACGCGCCGGGGATTGGGGGCCATCTTCGTTTCGATGATCTTCACGGGCGGGCCTCTGTCATGGACGGCTGCAAGGGGGCGTCGTGCCTTGGGTCAACGCTAGATAATCGCCGCCGCCGGTGCAAGTTGGCTCGCTTCGGGCCACGCCGATAACGGCAAATTAGCGAGTTCTCCGCAAATTGGGGGTGTCGTGGCGGTGGCGGCAGTTCCTGATAAGGCCGGCGGGGCCTTGGGAGCCGGCGGGTCGCTGCGCCCGGGAGCCGTTGGGGTTGGTCTCGCTTTGAAGCCGGCAGTCTTCATAACGTCGCCACCCGGTGGTCGGACGCAATCCCGGAGCCCTTCTGGCCCGACGACCCAGCACGACCCGGTGCGCGAGGCACGCGAGCGGCTCAACCAGCGCTCCGACGTCAAGCCCGAGTTCCAGTACGAGCTGTTGTCGATGTTCGTGCGCAACGAGCTCGGCGCCATCGCAACCATTCAGCTCCTGGCCGTCATCTTCTGCCTTGCGTCCATGTTCTGGGCGCCGATCACGGAAGCCATCGCGTGGCTGCTGCTCGTGATTTTCGCCAAGGTGGCGCTGCTCGAGGTGTGCCGCAGGTTCCTCGCGACCCCGCAGGCCGAGATCGACATCGTCGTCTGGACGCGCCGGCTGGTGTTGGCCGAACTCATCGGTGGTCTCGTGTGGGCCGGTTTCGCCCTCGTCGGGCGGGGGACGACGGATCCCGCCAGCCACGTGTTCATCTTCGCATCGCTGATCGTCGTGCTCGCGATCCGCATGACCTTCGCCTCGACGGTGATGCCGATCCTATACGTCGGCACCATCCCGATGACGATCGCCGTTGTCGTGCGCCTGATGCTGCTGGGTCACCCGTTCTATTGGGCGATGGCCTCGATGGCGATCGGCGTCCACGTCTACTTCCTGTTCCTCGCCCGCGGCCTCAACGGCACGGCCGTCGCCATGCTCGAGTTCCGGGCCGAGAAGGACGCCCTCATCGGCGAACTCGAGAAGGAGAAGGCGATCTCGGACGAGGGCCGCCGGCGGGCCGAGGCGGCCAACGTCGCCAAGTCGCGCTTCCTGGCCACCATGAGCCACGAGCTGCGCACGCCCCTCAACGCCATCCTCGGCTTCTCCGAGGTCATGAAGGCCGAGATCCTCGGCCCGATGCAGAACGACACCTACAAGGACTACGCAACCAACATCCACGACAGCGGCCGCCACCTGCTGCACCTGATCAACGAGATCCTCGACCTGTCGCGGATCGAAGCCGGCCGCTACGAGCTGCACGAGGAGCCGGCCCGGTTGCTCGACATCGTGGAAGACTGCCATCGCCTCCTGAAGCTGCGTGCCGAGAGCAAGGGGCTGAAGCTCGTCCTCGAGGCCGAGGACGGCTTGCCGATGATCTGGGTCGACGAGCGCGCCATCCGCCAGATCTGTCTCAATCTGCTCTCCAACGCGCTGAAGTTCACGCCGAAGGGCGGCACCATCACGATCCGGCTCACGTCCACCCCCGGCGGCGGCCAGATGATGTCCATCCGCGACACCGGCCCCGGCATCCCCAAGGAAGAGATCCCGAAGGTCCTGCAGGCGTTCGGGCAGGGCTCGCTGGCCCACGAGACGGCCGAGGGCGGCACCGGACTGGGCCTCCCCATCGTCCAGAGCCTCGTCGAATTGCACAATGGCATCTTCGAACTGGAATCGGAGTTGCGCAAGGGCACCGAGGTGCGCGTGATCCTGCCCCAGACTCGCGTCCTCGAGCCCTTGCCGCCCCTCCAGCCCCTCGGCCAGGAACGCCATCGCGGCGTGCCCCCGCTGTCGCCCCGGCCCCGGGATCAGGCCGAAAGCTGGCGCCGCAAGCCCCGCCTCCGCGCCCGCGTCGGGTAGGGTTCAAAATTGAAGGCTATCGGTGTGAACTGGGTCGGCGCCGTTCTGGCTGGGGGGCAGGTGCTATTCTGGTCCAGGGCGAACCGAAACGCCCTGGACGGTAGAGCTTCGCAAGCAGAATGCGGAGCATCTCTATCGGCGCTCTGCGGCCGGCCTACGATCGGTTGGGATCGGCAGAGGTGATCCGTTTGACCACCGTTGATTTGCTAAACAACTCCCGCCTGAACAGGCCGAGCGTGACCTTGTCCCGCCGGACACGAACGATTGTTTCCTCCCGCGTGCATTGGTCTTTCTCGCCAACTTTGACGTGCTCTGAGTTGTGGGGTTGTGGCGTCTTCATGTCTGTCTCTCTCGCTTCGTGTGTCCGTCGAACGCCCTACTTCGAACAGAATAGCCCCGGACGGGCGGGCGTCGATTTTCGAGGAAAAGAACTCGGCACTGGGGCTAAGAATACGCGAGCTATGGCAGGTGGCGGTTTTCAGGGGGCGATCGCAGATGGTGGCATCCTTGGGCAGGACGAGCGATTGCGCAGATGCAACGATTGTTGAACGGCTGGCGAGCGCCTAAATTATGCTCCGATGCCGCGTTTACTGCTCGGTTGGCGCGATAGGTGCATGGTGGTTCGCGAAAGCGCGTCGTCCGATCGGGGCCAATAGCTCGCGACGACGACAGGAAGGGCGAGGAATGGGCATTGAAACGCCCTGTGTCGGCATTTGCGTCATCGACGAGCGCTCCGGGCTCTGCACCGGCTGCCTGCGAAGCCATGACGAAATCGCAGGCTGGATCCGTCTGGCTCCCGAAGCGCGCCGTCAGATCATGGATGCGTTGCCGTCCCGCCGGATGCGCCGGGAGAGGAGCATAGGATGATGCGCCTGTTGCTGGGTTTGATCGTCGTCGGCGGCGTGGCCGCCTACCTCCTGTCCGGGCCGGAATGGGCCATGCTGTCAAATTGGGTCGCGGGACCGGATGGCCTCGCGCGGGGCGACATGCACGAGCTGGCCGCCCTTCTGGCGGCCCTGGCGCTCCTCGTGATCGTGGTGCCGTCGGTCTTCGGCGCCTATCGCGGGCGGGTCGGGGGCGCCATCCGCGACCTTTTCTCGTGGTCGGCGATCGGGCTCATTCTGGTCGCCGGTTACAGCTATCGCGAGGAACTCGGCCAGATCGCCTTCCGTATCGCGGGCGAGCTGTCGCCGCCCGGAGCCTCCCTCGGCGTCGAACAGCGCCAGACGGGCGAGCGG
>JBGSJD010000326.1:0-6306 GCA_041742195.1 Hyphomicrobiaceae bacterium | reverse complement strand
TCTCGCCCCGGGAGCACGCCATGGCCTGCGTGGCGAGCGTATGGCAGGCCGGCCTTCGGTCCGCCGCCTCAGCGGCGCCGCGCACCGCGCGGCTGTCTACGACCCTCTGCTGAAGTTGGACGTGTCATCAGGCTTTCCCGCGGTGGGTACGACGACAGCGCCCGATGCGATCAGTTGTTCGGTCTCGTCCGCAGTATACCCGACCTCCGAGAGGAGCGCTCGTGCATCGGCGCCGAGCGCGGGCGGGCGTTGGTCGGGAATGGCCTCGAGGCCGCGCCAGAGCACCGGCTGGCGAAGGCCCCGATGATAGGGTGGGTTGCTCTCGTATTGCGGCTCGAAGAAGCCGACTGCCTTGAGATGCGGGTCGGCAACCAGCGCTTCGAGCGAATGCACCGGCCCGCAGGGCACATCGAGCCCTTCGAACAGCGCCAGGCACTCCGCCGAAGTTCGCGTCCCGAGCGAGCTTGCGAGAATGCCGTAGAGTTCGTCCGAGCGCTTGGATCGCTCCGTGTTGCTCCCGAACCAGGGCGTCGAGGTGATGTCCTCCCGGCCGAGCGCATCCAGCACGCGCTTCCATTGCGCCGTCGTATAGGGAAGCACGGCGATATAGCCGTCCTTGGTCGGGTAGGGCTTGCGATTGCGCGACATCGTGCGGTGATAGCCGAGCCCGCCATTTTCCTCGAACGACGCCCCCATCAGGTTCTCGTTGAGGCTGAAGGCCGCCGTCGCCTCCAGCATGGGCATCTCGACCAGTTGCCCGAGGCCGCCGCCCTTCCGTTCGCGATAGAGGAGTGCGCCGAGGACGGCGTAGACCACATGCAGCGCGCCGAGCTTGTCCGCCGTCACGGTCGGGTGGTAGGCGGGCGCCCCGTCACGGGCCCAGGTCAGCCCCGCGATCCCGCCGGCGGCCTGGATGATGTCGTCGTAGGCGGGTTTGCCGGAATAGGGACCGTCGCTGCCGTAGCCCACCGCGGCGCAGTAGACGAGCTTCGGGTTGAGCGCCCGGCAGGCCTCCCACCCGAACCCGAGCCGGTCGAGTGCGTCCTGCCGCATGTTGTGGACGAGTGCGTCGGCCGTGCCGATCAGCCGCCGCAGGACCTCCTTGCCGTCCTCCGATTTGAGATCGAGGGCGACGGACCGCTTGTTACGGTTGTTGTTGGCGAAGCCGGCCCCGATCCCGGGCTCGCCCATCGGCGGGTTCCACCGGTTCATGTCGCCGTCGGGCGCTTCGATCTTGATGATCTCCGCCCCCATGTCGCCGAGGATCTGTGTGGCGAAGGGCCCGAGGATGATCGTCGTGATGTCGATGATCCTGAGGCCGTCGAGAAGTGGATACATGCGCGAGTGCTTCCGCTGCGGTTTCGGCCATTTCTGCCCAATCGGCCATTTCTGCCCAATCGGGACGCGCGCGGCAAGGTATCGCGGTGATCGATCGGTCAGGGAGGGCTCGTTGGGGGCCGTGGCGTGACCACTGGCCGGCGGGTCGAATGATGGTGGGCGCGACAGGGATCGAACCTGTGACCCCTACCATGTCAAGGTAGTGCTCTACCGCTGAGCTACGCGCCCATCATTCGCCGGCAATCGCATCGGGAGACGGTCGTATATCGGCATCCGTCGGAGGGCGCAAGGCGCATTGCGCATGGCCGTAGGCTCAGGCCGCGAGCAGCTTGTGGATCTCCTGCACGAGGTCCTTGAGATGGAACGGCTTCGAGAGCACGCGCGCATCCTTCGGCGTCTGCGTCTCGTTGTTCAGCGTGACGGCGGCGAACCCGGTGATGAACATGATCTTGATGTCGGGGTCGAGGTCGCTCGCGCGCCGCGCGAGTTCGATGCCGTCCATCTGCGGCATCACGATATCGGTGAGGAGGAGCGTGAACGGCTCCTCCTTCAGTCGCTTGTAGGCATCCGCGCCATTATCGAGCGCGATGACGTCGTAGCCCGCGCGTTCGAGGGCACGGGCGAGGAAGCCGCGCATCGAGTCGTCGTCCTCCGCGAGGAGAATGCGCTGGTGCGAAACGGGCGAGGCCTTGAGCGTCATGTCTGATCTCGGCATGCGGGCGGCGGGAAGAGCGATTGCGGCCTATTATGATCAAAGCCTCAACGCGCGGCTGAAATCTGACGGTAATTTGGTAAACATGCGATGAAGTTGCGGGCCACCATGACAGCGGCATGTGCGTAGCATCAACCATCGCGCACATGGACAGGGGCGGCGGACGCAGGCAAAATGGCATCTCGGCCCGGCGGCCGCCGCCGCGCACATGCGCGCCGTCGCCGGCTGTTTGCGATCGAGCCCGCCGCAAGCAGTGCAATGGCCACCCTTCAGGTTTGAGACTGCCGGCTCGAGGATGATGAATGCCCGAGCGCGAACGGCAATCCATAGCGGCAGAACTCGATCCGCCCTTCGTTGTCGTTGCGCCGCGCGTGCAGACCTCGCCGATCGTCGTGTGCTCGCCGCATTCCGGCCGGATCTACCCCCGGAACTTCCTTTCGCAATCGCGGCTCGATGCCCATACGCTGCGCAAATCCGAGGATTGCTACGTCGATGAACTGCTCTCCGGCGTGCCGGCTTTGGGCGCGCCCCTGATCGCCGCCCGCTTTCCGCGCGCCTACGTCGACGTCAACCGCGAGCCTTACGAACTCGACCCCGATCTCTTCGACGGCGCCCTCCCGCCCTATGCCAACACGCAGTCGGTGCGTGTGGTCGGGGGCCTCGGGACCATCGCCCGCATCGTGGCCGACAGCGAGGAGATCTATCGCGCGCGGCTCCCCGTCGGCGTTGCCCTCGAGCGGATCGACCGCCTCTACAAGCCTTTCCATTCTGCACTCGCGTCCCTCCTGGAGGACACACGGCGGCGCTTCGGTTATGCGGTGCTCGTCGACTGCCACTCGATGCCGTCGGCGCCCGTCGGCCAGCCGCTGGCCGTTCGGCCCGACTTCGTGATCGGCGACCGTTTCGGCGCCTCCTGCGACATCAAGCTGACGCGCTTCCTGCGCGATGCGTTGGCCATCGGTGACTGTGAGGTGCACGTCAACCGGCCCTACGCGGGAGGTTTCATCACGGAGCACTACGGCCGGCCAGGCCGTGGCATCCACGCCATCCAGCTCGAGATGAACCGCGCCCTCTACCTCGACGAGACGAAGCTGACGCGGATCGCCGGGTTTGCCGACCTTCGCGCCAGGCTCACCCGCACGTTCGGCATGCTGGCAGCCGACCTGCCGCGGATGCTTGGCGGGCGCGCTGCGGCGGAATAGACTGTGAAATGGTCGTGATCGCCGCGTCGGCGCTACGATGCCCCAGAAAAGAAAAGGGGCCGTCCTTGCGAACGGCCCAAGTCTAGGGAGGAAACGCCCAAAGGAGGGCTGTGAGACCGACAAGCGCTGCTCATCGGCGCCACATCTCGTATGTAGAATTGCACTGCATCAACTTCAAGAGCGAAAATTGTGCACCGCACTGTGAATTGTGCCGGATCGGGTGGCACGGACGCAGGAAGTCGAAAAAAACATAAGAAAATCAGAAGTCGTGCGCTTGCTGCATAGCAGTATTGCGCTCTGCGGTTTCGATCTTGCGAGCCTCTGAAGTTGACGTGAGCGTCAATGCTGTCGGCCTCTGAGACCAGCGTCAGACGAATCGCGAGGGGTCGACGGGCGCGTCGGACGGTGGCTCGGACTTGGCGATCGCGCGGCGGCGTGCTTCATCACGGAGGGTGCCCCACCCTGTCCGCCCACCTCCCGCAATCGAGCCTCCGAGCCCATCCGTCATGCCCGCGCCAAAGCCTGTGCCGCCCTCCCGCTTGCTGGCCTCCGCCCACGACCTCGCCGATGCATCCGGCAAGGCCATTCTCCGCCATTTCCGCAAGCCGATCGCCGTCGACAACAAGGCGGGCGGCAGCGCCTTCGACCCGGTAACCGAGGCGGATCGGGCCGGCGAGCGCGCCATTCGCCGCCGCCTCGCGGCGCTGCACCCCGACCACGCCATTCTCGGCGAGGAACTCGGCCACCAGGAGAGCGCGTCGCTCTACACCTGGGTCATCGATCCGATCGACGGTACCCGGGCCTTCATCACCGGGATGCCATTGTGGGGCACGCTGATCGGCGTCACGCTCGACGGCGTTGCGCGTGTCGGCATGATGGACCAGCCCTATACGCGCGAGCGCATCTGGTCGGCGGGGGGCAGCACCATGTGGCGGAGCGTCGATGGCCGCGCCCGCAAGGTGCACGCGTCGCCCTGCGGCCGTCTCGCCGACGCGCGCCTGACGTCGACCAGCCCCGACCTCTTTGCCAGGCCATCCGAGGCGGCGGCCTTCAAAGAACTGAAGGCCAACGCCCGTCTGACGCGCTTCGGGGGCGATTGCTATGCCTATTGTCTGCTCGCCGCCGGCCATATCGATATCGTCGTCGAGGCCGGCCTTCAGCCCTACGACATCGTCGCGCTCATTCCGATCATCGAGGGCGCGGGCGGGGTCGTCACCACCTGGGAGGGCGACCGGGCCGAGAACGGCGGCCGCATCGTCGCGTGTGGTGACCGGCGGCTGCATGCCGCGGCCCTGCAAATCCTCTCGAAGGCCTGAGCGGCGCCTGTTGCAGCGGATCGCGAACGTAGCGCACGCTTGCACCGGGTCCACTCTGCTGCTGCAATCGCCGCCTGCCGGCTGGACTGTTGAGGAGAAAGTTCCCCATGACCGACGACATCCTGCTCACCAGGGATGGTCCCGTGATGACCATTACCCTCAACCGTCCGGCGAAATACAACGCCCTGACCTTCGCCATGTACGCCCGCTTGGCCGAGATCTGCGATGGTGAGGCCCGTGACGGGACAGTGCGCGCGATCATCGTCACGGGGGCGGGCGGCAAGGCGTTCGCCGCGGGCACCGACATCGCCCAGTTCCGCGAGTTCAAGTCGCCCGAGGACGGCCTCCAGTACGAAAGCCGCGTCGACGCGATCCTCTCCTCCATCGAGCGCTGCCCCGTGCCGATGATCGCCGCGATCTCGGGCGCCTGCACGGGCGGTGGCGCGGCCATCGCGGCCTGTTGCGACATGCGCATCGCCACCCGCGACGTCCGCTATGGCTTTCCGATCGCCCGCACGCTCGGCAATTGCCTGTCGGCAACGAGCCTCCAGCGCCTGACCGGCCTGATGGGCGCGCCAAGGGTGGTCGACCTCCTCTTCACGTCGCGCCTGATGCCCGCCGACGAATGTCTGGCAGCGGGTCTCGTCACCGAACTCCTGGACGACCATGCCGCCCTGATGGAGCGCGCCAACGCACTCGCCCACCAGATCGCGGGCTTCGCGCCCCTGACCCTTTCCACCACCAAGGAACTCATGCGGCGCATCCGCGAGGCGGCCCCGCGCGTCGACGATCACGATCTGGTCGCCAAGGTCTACACCAGCGCCGACTTCCGCGAGGGCCTCGATGCCTTTCTGGGGAAGCGCAAGCCCGAATGGAAAGGCGTCTGAGCCCTGGCCCTGTTCAGCGGTCCATCGACGCCGCGTCTCCCACGAGAGAGCCACATGTCTGAAACACACGGCAATACCCGTCCGGCGGTCCCGCCGAGCGTCATCGAGCGTCTGAAGTCGGCCGTCGGCCCCGGCGGCTTCCTCGACAAGCCCGAGGACATCCTCCCCTATTGCAAGAGCTGGCGGGGCAACTGGCAGGGCGCGTCGCCGCTCTTCCTGCGCCCGGCGACCACCGCCGAGATGGCCGCCGTCGTCACCATCTGTGCCGAGACCGGCACGTCCATCGTGCCCCAGGGCGGCAACACCGGCCTCACCTATGGCAGTCAGCCCGGTCGCGGCATGAACGAGGTGATCGTCTCGACGGCCCGTATGAAGGCCATCCGCGATGTCGACCTCGACAACGATACGATCACCGTCGAGGCGGGCGTCGTGCTGCAGGAGATCCAGCGCAAGGCGACCGAGCTGAACCGCTTCTTTCCCCTCAGTCTCGGCGCGGAAGGCACCTGCCAGATCGGCGGCAACATCTCGACCAATGCCGGCGGCATCCAGGTGCTGCGCTACGGCAACACCCGCAACCTCGTGCTGGGCCTCGAGGTCGTGCTGCCGGACGGCCGCATCTGGAACGGCCTCCGCAGCCTGCGCAAGGACAACACGGGCTATGACCTGAAGCAGCTGTTCATTGGCGGCGAAGGCACGCTCGGCATCATCACGGCCGCGGTCTTGAAGCTCTTCCCGCGCCCGACCGAGCAGCAGTCGGCCTGGATCGGCCTCGAGACGCCGGACGCGGCGGTGGCACTGTTGGGCCTCATGCGCGAGCGCCTCGGCGAGGCCGTCTCGTCGTTCGAGCTGAA
>JBGSJD010000325.1:0-7774 GCA_041742195.1 Hyphomicrobiaceae bacterium | reverse complement strand
CGCTCGATCTCGGCCGGGCGCGGATCGTCGCCAGTGCCACGAGCGCCACGGCGGCCGCGGACCTCGAAGCCGAAGGCGCCTTGATCCGGGCTGTCGCGCTCTCCGGGGCGCTCTCGGCTTCGCTCGATCACAGCCTCACGTGGGCGAACGACCGGATCCAGTTCGGCAAGCCGATCGCGAAGCATCAGGCGGTGCAGCATCTCATGGCCCAGATGGCGGAAGAAGCGGCTGCCGGCGGGGCCGCCGCCGATCTTGCCGTCGATGCCTCGGACGCGGCGCCGGATCGCCTCGCCATCGGTATCGCCAAGGCCAGGACCGGGGAGGCTGCCGGCAAATCTGCGAACCTCGCACACGCGGCGTTCGGAGCCATGGGCTTTACGAGAGAGCATCATCTGCACTATACAACTCGCAGGCTCTGGGCGTGGCGCAACGAGTTCGGGTCCGAGGTTTATTGGCAGGCCGAGATCGGTCGTGCCGTCGCACAAGCCGGCGGGTCGCGGCTGTGGCCGATGTTGACCGGGCACTCCTGAGGGCTACGCCACCGTTCGAGCTGCCGGCGGATGCAGCGTTTGCCGGCAGCAGACATTCGGCTTTTTCTCATCCTCCAGTCAAAGCGGCGCCTGGCGTCGGCAATTTGTCACCGTGATCCGATCGTCATTGATCGGGTTCCGCTCTGTTACATTATCGTCACCATTATTGTAATTGAGCCGCGGCGATCACATTTCCACAATTGCGCGGGCGAGAATCGGCCACCCTCGGCTGGAGATGCGCACGTGCGATTTCGCAGGTCTATAGACGACAGGCGCAGAACTTATCCTCTGGCTGCGACGGTGCCTCATGATGGGCAAGTCAGGCAGTGCCGGTCATGGGCCGGTAATTCAGGCAGGGATGCGCAGTTGGGCGACACGCTCTCACTTGTCGCAAGCTGTTCTACGCACGAATTGCACGTGGACCCGGCAATCAGCCGACGACCGTGTGTCGGGGTGGTGCGATCACTGGAACGTGCGCCCAATGAGGCAACATATGATCGATTTTGCGGCATGGGCTGCCATCACGCGGGCTCGATTTTAAGATAAGATCATTTGGTCGAGTGAGGGCTGGCGCTCGTAGCGTCGCAAGCACAGAGGATAGGGCCAGGCACGAAAGCAGACACAGAGGCTTCAACCACCGCAGGGCAACGAAATGGCGACGACGGGCAGCGAGATCTTCGACCTTTATTCTCAGGCCTACGACCGGCAAAAGCAGGTTGTCATGTCGATCCGCGAGTATCTCGAAGGGTGCAAGAAAGACCCGACGATGTACGCGACGGCTGCGGAACGCATGCTGGCGGCGATCGGCGAACCGACAGTGGTCAATACCGCGGACGACCAGCGATTGGGCCGCATCTTTCTCAATCGAACCATCAAGGTCTACCCGGCCTTCAAGGACTTCTACGGTCTCGAGGAGACGATCGAGCGGATCGTCGGGTACTTCCGGCATGCCGCGCAGGGCCTCGAGGAGCGCAAGCAGATTCTCTATCTCCTGGGACCGGTCGGCGGCGGCAAATCCTCGCTCGCCGAGCGGCTCAAGGACCTGATGGAAAAGTGCCCGATCTACGTGCTCCAGGCGGGCGACGAGATGAGCCCGATCTTCGAAAGCCCGCTCGGGCTGTTCAATCCCGACACCATGGGGTCGATGCTCGAAGAGACCTATGCCATCCCGCGCCGGGCGCTCACCGGCTTCATCAGCCCGTGGGCCGTCAAGCGGCTGGATGAGTTCGGCGGTGACATCTCCAAGTTCACCGTCGCCAAGATCTATCCGTCGAAGCTGCGCCAGATCTGCGTGGCCAAGACCGAGCCGGGCGACGAGAACAACCAGGACATCTCGGCCCTCGTCGGCAAGGTCGACATCCGGCGGCTCGAGCATTTCGGCCAGAACGATGCGGATGCCTATTCCTACTCGGGCGGTCTCAATCGCACGACGCAGGGACTTCTCGAGTTCGTCGAGATGTTCAAGGCGCCGCTGAAGATGCTGCATCCGTTGCTCACGGCAACGCAGGATCGCACCTACGTCGGCACCGAGAACGTCGGCGCGCTGCCGTACCAGGGCATCATCGTCGCGCACTCGAACGAAAGCGAGTGGTCGTCGTTCCGGGCCAATCGCACCAACGAAGCGTTTCTCGACCGGATCTGCGTGATCAAGGTGCCCTACTGCCTGCGCGTCGAGGAAGAGCGCAGGATCTACGAAAAGTTGCTGCAATCCTCCGAACTCGCCAATGCCTCCTGCGCGCCGGGCACGCTCGACATGCTGGCGCAGTTCTCGGTCCTGTCGCGGCTCAAGGAGCACGAGAATTCGCAGCTCTACTCGAAGATGCGGGTCTACAACGGCGAAAGCCTGAAGGACACCGATCCGCAGGCGCGGACGATGCAGGAGTATCGTGACGCGGCCGGCGTCACGGAAGGCATGGACGGCGCCTCGACCCGCTTCGCCTACAAGATCCTCTCGGAGACCTTCAACTACGACAGTCACGAGATCGGCGCCGATCCCGTCCACCTCATGTTCGTCCTCGAGCAGGCGATCAAGCGCGAGCAGATGCCGGAGGAGAGCGAGAGCCGCTATCTCGAGTTCATCAAGGAGGAGTTGGCGCCGCGTTACGCCGAGTTCGTCGGCAACGAGATCCAGAAGGCCTATCTCGAGAGCTACAACGACTACGGGCAGAACCTGTTCGACCGGTACGTGGCCTACGCCGACGCCTGGATCGAGGATCACGACTTCAAGGATTCGGATACCGGCCAACTCATGAGCCGCGAGCTTCTCGACCAGGAGTTGTCGAAGATCGAGAAGCCGGCCGGCATCGCGAACCCGAAGGACTTCCGCTACGAGGTGGTGAAGTTTTCGCTCCGGGCGCGGGCGCGGAACGGCGGCAAGAATCCCGACTGGACGAGCTACGAGAAGATCCGCGACGTCATCGAGCGGCGCATGTTCAGCCAGGTGGAAGATCTGCTGCCGGTGATCTCGTTCGGGGCGAAGAAGGATTCAGATGCCGAGCGGAAGCACCACGACTTCGTCGAGCGCATGGTGTCGCGGGGCTACACCCAGCGGCAGGTGCGACGGCTGGTCGAATGGTACATGCGGGTGAAGAAAGCCGGCTGACGGGCGTCCGCAGGCTTCGGGCGATCGGTGACAGGGTCCCCATCGCGGGGGCTCTGTCGCCGGGCCCCGGTCACGTGCTACGCCGTTCCTGATCCCGGTTGCCTACTCCCTCGCAGAGCGGAGCTTCCCTCTCCATGAACATCGTCGACCGCCGTCTCAATCCGAAGTCGAAGTCGCTGGGTAACCGCCAGCGCTTCGTTCGCCGCGCCAAGGCGGACATCCGGGACGCCGTGAGGGACGCGCTCAAGAAGCGCAAAGTGTCCGGCGTGGAGGGATCCGAGCAGATCAAGATCCGCTCCAAGAGCGTGCGCGAGCCCTCGTTCAACCATGGCCGCGACGGCGGTATCCGGGATTATGTCCTGCCAGGCAATCAGGACTACAAGGCGGGCGACATGATCCCGAAGCCGCAGGGAGGCGGCGGCGGCAAGGGTGGCAAGGCGAGCGCCGACGGCGGCGGCGAGGACGATTTCGTCTTCACGCTCTCCAAGGAAGAATTTCTCGATCTCTTCTTCGAGGACCTCAAGCTGCCGAACCTCGTCAAGAATCGTCTCAAGGACATCAAGAACCCGCTGCCGCAGCGGGCGGGCTACACATCGGACGGCCCGCCGGCCAAGCTCGCCCGCGTGCGCACGCTCAGGCGTTCGCTGGCGCGCCGTATCGCCTTGAAGCGGCCCAAGACCGAAGAGGTGCGGGCGCTCGAGGAGGAGATCGCGCGGCTCGAGGCCGAGACGCCCCGCAACGAGCCCCTCATCGCCGAGCTTCGCGCGCGTCTCGAACACGCCATCCGGCTGCGCAAGACGATCGCCTACGTCGATCCGATCGATCTCCAGTTCAACCGGTTCGATCGCGTGCCGCGGCCCACCACGCAGGCCGTCATGTTCTGCATGATGGATGCGTCGGCTTCGATGACCGAGAACCTGAAGGATCTCGCAAAGCGCTTCTTCATGCTGCTGCACGTGTTCCTGTCGCGGCACTACAAGCAGGTCCACGTCGTGTTCATTCGGCATACGTCGACCGCCGCCGAAGTCGACGAGGATACGTTCTTCCGGGGCGTGGAGACGGGCGGCACCGTCATCTCGACGGCGCTCGAGGAGATGGACCGCATCGTGCGCGAGCGGTACTCGCCGGCGGACTGGAACATCTACGCCGCGCAGGCCTCGGACGGCGACAACATCCCGGACGACATGGGGCGCTGCATCGATCTCGCCGAGAACAATCTGCTGCCGGCGTGCCAGTACTATGCCTACATCGAGGTGTCGGAGCACTCGGGGCCCGGCGAGACGGTCGCCTGGAGCGGCTTTTCCGAGCTGGCGCAACGGCACCCGCATTTCGCCATGCGGCGCGTCACCAACCCCGGCGAGATCTTTCCCGTCTTCCACGAGCTGTTCTCCAGCTCGGCCGGCGCCTGAGGAGATTGCGCAGCATGACGGCGCTTCCCAACAAGCCACTCTTCGACGGCCCGGAGTGGGACTTCGAGCTGATCGGCCGGACCTACGACGCGATCGAGGAGATCGGTGTCGGCGAGATGGGTCTCAGTCTCTACAAGAACCAGATCGAGGTGATCACGGCCGAGCAGATGCTCGATGCCTACTCGTCGATCGGCATGCCGCTGATGTACCGGCACTGGTCGTTCGGCAAGCGCTTCGCGCGCGACGAGATGATGTATCGCAAGGGTGCGCGGTCGCTCGCCTTCGAGATCGTGATCAACTCGGACCCGTGCATCAACTACATCATGGAAGAGAATTCCATGACGATGCAGTGCCTCGTGATGGCGCACGCGGCCATGGGGCACAATCACTTCTTCAAGAACAACTACCTCTTCCGGCAATGGACGCAGGCCGACGCCATCCTCGAGTACATGGCGTTCGCCAAGCGTTTCGTCTCGGAATGCGAGGAGCGGTTCGGGCTCGCCCAGGTGGAGGCGGTGCTCGATGCGGCGCACGCGCTCATGAACCAGGGCGTCAGCCGTACCGCGGGGGCTCGGCGCAAGTTCGATCCGCGACGCGAGCGCGAGCGGGAGCAGGCGCGGCGCGACTACGAGATCGAGATCTACAACGAGATCTGGCGGACGCTGCCGAACAAGGCCGAGAAGAAAGAGGAGCGGCCCGACGAGAACCGGGCCGAGCAGCGGGCCTTGTTACTGCCTGAAGAAAACATCCTCTATTTCCTCGAGAAGCACGCGCCGAAGCTCGAAGGCTGGAAGCGGGAACTGATCCGCATCGTTCGGGTGCTGGCGCAGTATTTCTATCCGCAGCGCCAGACCAAGGTGATGAACGAAGGCTGCGCCACCTTCGTCCACTACGAGATCATGAACCGGATGTACGAGAAAGGGCAGGTCACGGAAGGCTCCATGCTCGAGTTCGCGCACATGCACGCCGCCGTCGTCTATCAGCCCGGTTTCAACGATCGCAACTACAGCGGCCTCAATCCCTACGCCCTCGGCTATGCCATGATGCGCGACATCAAGCGCATCTGCCTCGAGCCGACCGACGAGGACATGCGCTGGTTCCCCGATTTCGCCGGCAACCAGGACCCGATGGGAACCTTGCGGCAGGCCTGGGCGGACTTCCGTGACGAGAGCTTCATCCTGCAATTCCTGTCGCCGAAGGTGATGCGCGACATGCGGCTGTTCCATCTGCGTAACGATGCGGACAACCCCGCGATGCGCGTCGAGGCGATCCACGACGAGCAGGGCTATCGCAAGGTGCGCCGGATGCTGGCCCGGCAGTACGATGTCTCGACGCAGGACCCGGACATCCAGGTGACCGACGCCGATCTCTCGGGCAGCCGGCGTCTCGTCCTGACGCATCACGTCCGCGACGGCATCGTGCTCGACAAGGAAGAGACCGATCGCACGCTGATGCACGTCGCGCGGCTGTGGGGCTATCGCGTGCGACTGGTCGAGGTCGAGGCCGGTACGGGGCGGAAGCTCAAGGAGCACGAGACGCTGCCGTTGCCCTAGGCTCCGCGTTGCGCCGCGCGTCCAATTAACCTTTCATTAGGGATTGCACCTTCAGCCTCGTTTTGCCGACTGCCGATTCGCGGCGGTACGGCAAAGCCCGGCAGGAGGCCAGCGCATGGTTCTCGACGGATCTCAAAGCCTCGACGCGACGGGCGTGGCGCACGGCAGCAGCCTCGTCGCCTTCACGGCTCCCGCTGTCGGGCTGATGATCGCGCGGGCGGCTCAGGCCGCGCCGGTGATGGAGCGCTTCCTCGGCGAAGACCCCGAGCCGACGCAAGACCATGACCACCGAAGAGACGCTGAGAGCGTGCTGGCGAGCGAGCGTCTGGTCGGTGCGCTTCAGTGCGAAGCGGCGGCCCTGCTGCGGGCCGCGGATGCCGACCTCGCCCTCCTGAAGGACGAGATCGGCGTGCCCTGAGTGGTTCAGGCGGCGGCTTCGTTGTGGCTGGCTGTGTGGCCCTCGCCGTCGTCGGCCGTTCCCTCATCGGTCGCGACCGTATCGACCGCGTCCGATCTCAGTGCAGCGCGAGCCGCGGCGAGCGCGGTGGCCGCCTGATAGTCGGCCTTGCCCGAGCCGAGCAACGGAACCCGATCGACGATCAGGATGTCGGCGGGCACGGCCAGTTCGCTGACGCCCACGAGGCGGGCATGACGCAGCACCTCGCCGCGGGTCGCCGTTTTCTGCTCGGTGATCAGGACGAGCCGCTCACCCTTGCGCGCATCGGGTTGCGACACGACCACGGACAGCGCCTGAGGCCAGAGGCCGGCGGCCATCGCCTCCACCGCCGACAGCGAGACCATCTCGCCACCGATCTTTGCGAAGCGCTTGGCGCGGCCCTTGATGCGGATGTAGCCGTCGGCATCGATGGCGACGATGTCGCCCGTGTCGTGCCAGCCGTCCGTCGGCGGTTCGAGCACGCCCGGGTTCTCGGCGCGATAGTAGCCGAGCATCACGTTGGGTCCCGCCACATAGAGGCGGCCGCCCTCCTCAATGCCCGGGACCGGTTCGAGGCGCGCCTGCATCAGGGGCGACAGGCGCCCGACCGTGCCCGGCCGGTTGGCCAGCGGGGTGTTGATGGCGAGGACCGGCGCCGTTTCCGTGACGCCGTAGCCTTCGAGGATGCGCACGCCGAAGCGCTCCATGTAGACCTGACGCGTGCGCTCCTTCACCGCCTCGGCGCCCGCCATGATCATGCGCACGTTGTGGAAGTCGTAGGGATGGGCCGTCCGGGCGTAGCCGGCGAGGAACGTGTCGGTGCCGAACAGGATGGTGGCGTTGGTCTGGTAGACCAGTTCCGGTACGATCCGGTAGTGCAGCGGCGAGGGGTAGAGATAGACGGGGATGCCGCCGACCAGCGGCATCACGAGGCCGCCCGTCAGGCCGAACGAATGGAAGACCGGCAGCACATTGAAGACCTTGTCCTCGCCGTCGGCCGCGATACGCGCGAGGCTCTGGGCCGCGTTCGCCAGCAGATTGCGATGGGAAAGGACGACGCCCTTCGGCGTGCCTTCCGAGCCCGACGTGAACAGCACCACGGCAGGATCGTTGGCGTCGCGATGCGCGAGGGGACGGCTGCCGCGCAGCAGCGCGCGGAGCTTGTCCACGAGGCCGATGGTGGCGCGCACGTCTTCGAGGTAGCGGATGTCGATGCCGGCGGTCTCGAGGCGCTCGATCAACGC
>JBGSJD010000324.1:0-2298 GCA_041742195.1 Hyphomicrobiaceae bacterium | reverse complement strand
GGTGAGCACGCCGGCCGCGCCATCGGTGAGCGGCGTCGAGTTGGCGGCCGTCAGTGTGCCCCGCTCACCGCGCTCGAAAGCGGGTTTCAGCGACGCGATCCTGTCGAGGCTCATGTCGGGCCGGAGGTTGTTGTCCCGCCAAACACCGGCACACGGCACGATCAGATCGTCCATGAACCCCGAGCGATAGGCCTCGGCGGCCTTGGCGTGGCTCGAAAGCGCGAGTACGTCCTGCGCCTCGCGCGCAATCCGCCAGTGCTGCGCCATGAGTTCGCAATGTTGCCCCATCGAGAGGCCGGTGCGGGGCTCGGCGACGGACGGCGGCTGCGGCACCAGTTCGCCCGGCGAGAAGCCCTTGAACGCGGTGAGCCGCTGGCCCGTGGTCTTCGCCTGCTGCGCCGCGATGAGCCGCCCGGCCAAGCGCTTCCCAACCACGATCGGCGCATCCGACGTCGTGTCCGAGCCGATCGCGATCCCGCTCTCGATCTCTCCCGTGGCGATCTTGGCCGCGATCCCGAGAGCGGCCTGCAGACTCGTGCCGCACGCCTGCATCATCGTGATGCCCGGCGTCGACGGCGCGAGCCGTGATCCGATCACCGCCTCCCGCGCGAGGTTCCAGTCCTTCGAATGCGTGACGACAGCCCCGCCGGTCACCTCGTCGACGTGCGCGCCCGCGAGCCCGAACCGCTCGACCAGACCGTCGAGCACCGTCGTCATCATCTCGAGGTTGGAGAGGTCGGCATAGAGCGTGTTCGATCGGCAGAACGGAATGCGCACGCCCCCGAGGATGGCTGCACGGCGGATCGCGGTCGGCATGGGCATCACTCCCCGTTCGGGTGAATTCGCTGCTCGGTCATGCGGCGGGCGGGTTGGCGGCGGGCGGCTTGGAGGTGCCACCACCCTGAGCTGCGCGATAGTGCAGCGGCCCACCGCGGAACGGCGCGAAGCCGGTGCCGAAGATGATGCCGGCGTCGGCGAGGTCCGCCGTCTCGACGATCCCGTCCGCGAGCGCCCGCTCGGCTTCCGCGATCAGCGGCTCGACCAGGGCCTTGCCTAGCGTGGTGAGCTCGGCCGGAGCATAGGGCCTCACGGCCTTCACGGCCTTGCCGTCCTTCCAGGTGTAGAAGCCCTCGCCCGACTTCTTGCCGAGCTGCTTCGCGGCCACAAACTTCGCCAGTCGCGAGCCGTCCGCGTCGTAGCCGAGGATGCGCCCGACGTTGAGACAGATGTCGAGACCGACGGTGTCGGCGAGTTCTATCGGACCCATCGGCATGCCGAACGCCCGCGCCGCCTCGTCGAGCTTCTCCGGCGCTTCGCCCGCCTCCACCCGCTCCATGGCCCGCATCATGTAGGGCGCGAGCACGCGATTGACGAGGAAGCCCGGCGCGCTCTTCACGATCAGCGGGAACTTGTCGATCGCCGTGACGAACGCGCATCCCTTGCGCACCTCGGCCTCACGGCTCCCCGCACCCCGAATGACCTCGACGAGCGGCATCTGCGCCACCGGATTGAAGAAGTGGATGCCGATCAGACGACCCGGATCGGCGAGCGCCTGCGCGATCTCCTCGATCATGATCGAGGATGTGTTGGTCGCGAGGATGGCGTGCGGAGCGAGCTTCGGCTCGAGATCACGGAACAGCGCCTGCTTGACGTCGAGCCGCTCCACCACGGCCTCGATCACGACGTCGGCGCGGCCGACCATTTCGCCGCGTGGATCGGCGATGAGGCGCGCCTTCGCGGCGGCCTTGAGCGCACGGGTCCGGAACCGGCGCGAAAAGAGCTTCTCCTGCGCCGCGATGCCCTTTTCGATTGCCTCGGCCGAGAGATCCTGCAGCGACACCTCGTAGCCCTGCGCCGCGCACCACCCCGCGATGTCGGCGCCCATGACGCCCGCGCCGATCACGTGCACGCGCCGCACCGTAAACCCGAGATCCTTGGGCGCCTGCGCCTTGAGCGCCTCCGAGAGCCGGAACACGCGGCGCAGATTACGCGACGTCTCCGACACCATCAGCGGCGCGAACGCCGTCGTCTCCTCTGCCCTCATCGCTGCGAGGTTGCCGCCGGTCCGCTCGAAGAGGTCGATCAGGCGATAGGGCGCCGGATAATGATCCGCCCGCGCTTTCTTGGCGGTCTCCGCCCGCATCCGCGACACGAGAATGGGCCGGATCGGAAACTGCCTGAGCATGGACTTGAGAACGGGCGCCGGCTTCGACCGACGGCCACGCGCGATGGCCTTGCGCGCGGCCCATGCCAGATTATGCCGCGACGGAGCCAGTTCGTCGACGAGACCCGCCGCCC
>JBGSJD010000323.1:0-3885 GCA_041742195.1 Hyphomicrobiaceae bacterium | reverse complement strand
GTGGCGACCGGCCACCCCGCGAAGGTGGCTTCGATCGCGGTCCCCGCCCCTCTAATCCGACGGAGAGAACCTGATGGCCGAGGCATCGACCGGTGGCGGCGCGCCAGCACGCCGTCCGTTCCATCGTCGCCGCAAGACCTGCCCGTTCTCGGGCGCCGGCGCACCCAAGATCGACTACAAGGACGTGCGCCTGCTCGGGCGCTACGTCTCCGAACGCGGCAAGATCGTGCCGAGCCGCATCACGGCCGTTTCGGCCAAGAAGCAGCGCGAGTTGGCCCGGGCCATCAAGCGGGCACGTTTCCTTGGCCTGTTGCCCTACGTGATCAAGTGACGTGAGGTCGGCTGCGGTCCGGCATCCGGCCGGATCGCAGCCCCTCGATGTTGGACAGGGCGCGCCCCTGCCCTAACCGCCGAGAGCGGGACAGCGAACCATGATGCATTTCATCCCCGTCGGCCTCTTTGCGGGCCTCGCCACGGCGCTGCTGTTCGTTTCGGCGAGCGCGGGCGGCATGACCGGGCGCATAGTCCTGTTCTTTCTGGCCCCGCTTCCCTGCTATCTCGCCGGCATCGGCTGGGGTGCGGCTTCGGCAGCGATCGCTGCCATCGCGAGTGCCCTCGTCACCGGAGCGCTCATGGGCGCACGGACGGGCGCCGTGTTCTTCCTGAGCCAGGGCATTCCACTCATCGTGCTCTGCCACTTGGCCTTGCTGAGCCGCCCCGTCACCCCAGATCCCGCCGGGACCCCGCCGGCAACGCCGTTGCTCGAGTGGTACCCGACCGGACGCATCGTGGCCGCGGCCACGCTGATGTCGGGCGCGCTGGCCTTCGTCACGATCCTCCTTCTCGGCGCCGACCTCGATAGCCTGCGCGCCCTGATGCGCGAGATGGTCGACACCATCGTCACCAAGCAGATGCCGAACATCTCGACGACGCCCATCGGCGAGACCGAGCGCGCGGCCTTCGCCAACATGCTGCTTCATGCCCTGCCGGCTGCATCGGCGGTCCTGTGGCTGGGCGGCTTCCTGCTCAACCTTTGGCTGGCTGGCAAGATCACCCAGATCTCGGGCCGCCTCAAGCGCGCCTGGCCGGACGTCTCGCTGCTCCGCTTTCCCCAGGGCTTCTCCCTTGGCCTCGCCCTCGCCATTGCCCTCTCGTTGCTGCCTGGCCTCCCCGGCCTGCTGGCGACCGGCTTCTCCGGCGCCTTTCTGTTCGCCTATTTCCTGATGGGTCTCGCCATCATCCATTGGGCCACACGGGGAAAGTCCGCCCGCACGTTCATCCTCTGGGGCCTCTACGTGACGCTGTTGCTGTTCAACACGTGGGCCGCCCTGATCATCGCCCTCGTCGCGATCCTCGAACCCTTCATGTGGTACCGCCGGCCGGATCTTCCCGACCATACCCCGGCGCCACCCCCGACCACCTGATCCCGGGCTGCCCGGTTGTCGTTCAACGCAAGAAAGGACTACCTATGCACGTCATTCTCCTCGAGCGCATCGGCCGCCTCGGCCAGATGGGCGACGTCGTTCGCGTCAAGGACGGCTACGCCCGCAACTTCCTGCTCCCGCTCGGCAAGGCGCTGCGCGCGACGGATGAGAACCGCAAGCAGTTCGACACCCAGCGCGTCCACCTCGAGGCCCGCAATCTCGAGCTGAAGAAGGAGGCCGAGGCCGTCGCCGAGAAGCTCGCCGGCAAGACCTTCGTCACCATTCGCCAGGCCGGCGACACGGGCCAGCTCTACGGCTCGGTCTCGACCCGCGACATCTCCGAGGTCGTCACCGAGGGCGGCTTCTCGATCGAGCGCCGGCAGGTCCTTCTCGACAAGCCGATCAAGGCGCTGGGCGTGCACGAGATCAAGCTGCAGCTCCACCCTGAAGTGACGGTCACGGCCAACCTCAACGTCGCCCGCTCGACCGACGAAGCGGATCGCCAGGCCCGCGGCGAGGACGTCACCGTGATCCGCGACGAGGAACTCGACCTCGAGACGTTCAGCGAGGACGACAACTACGGCGAGGCCCGCGGCACGGGCGAGCAGCCGGACGATCCCAACGCCGACCGCTGATCGCGGCGCCATTCCGACGAGATAGTGGCGCAGCGACGGGACCGTCGCTGCGCCTTTCTTTTTGCGCGGGTCAGAATGGCCTCTGTGGCCCAACGAACACCCACAACTCCGAATCAGCCCCCCTGTTGATTACGGGGACCAACGCCCCGCCCCACCCGATCGCTCCCCCCGGCCTCGACCGGAATCGGCTATCCCCAAGGCATGGCAAACAACACCCCCCGCACCCGACAGGCCGCCCCCCGCGAAGAGGCTCAGGAGACGCCGAGTTTCCGCGCCGCGCCTCACAACATCGAGGCCGAGCAGGCCTTGCTCGGAGCCATCCTCGTGAACAACGACGCTCACGAGCGCGTATCGTCGTTCCTGAAGAGCGAGCATTTCTTCGATCCGCTGCATGCGAGCATCTTCGAGACGGCGGGCAAGCTCGTCGCGGCCGGCAAACCCGCAACGCCGATCACGCTCCGCACCTATTTCGAGACCGCCGAGCCGATCGACCAGAACCTGACCGTTCCCCAGTATCTCGGTCGCCTCGCCGCCAATGCGACCACCGTCATCAACGCCGTCGCCTACGCGCGCACGATCTACGATCTCGCCATCCGCCGGCAGCTGATCCTGATCGGCGAGGACATGGTCAACCTCGCCTACGACAGCCCCATTGACGCGCCACCGGACGAGCAGATCCAGGAAGCCGAGACGCGGCTGTTCTCGCTCGCCGAAACCGGCAAGTACGGCCAGGGCTTCCTCTCGTTCGAAACGGCTCTAACGACGGCCATCACCGTCGCCAACAGCGCCTTCCAGCGCCAGGGTGGCTTGTCCGGCGTCTCGACGGGCCTGCGCGATCTCGACGCCAAGATGGGCGGCCTGCAGTCGTCGGATCTGATCATCCTGGCCGGTCGCCCGTCGATGGGAAAGACGTCGCTCGCCACCAACATCGCCTACAACATCGCGAAGGCCTATCGCGCCGAGACACTCCCCGACGGCACGACCAAGGCCAAGGACGGCGGCGTTGTCGGCTTCTTCTCGCTCGAAATGTCGGCCGAGCAGCTCGCCACCCGAATTCTTGCCGAGCAGGCCGAGATTTCGTCCTCGAAGATCCGCCGCGGCGAGATCAGCCCCGAGGAGTTCAAGCAGCTCGTCCTCGTCTCGCAGGAGATGGCGCGCTGCCCGCTCTACATCGACCAGACCGGCGGCATCTCCATCGCCCAGCTCGCCGCCCGCGCGCGGAAGCTCAAGCGTCAGAAGGGCCTGGACGTGCTCGTCGTGGACTACCTGCAGCTCCTGACCGGCTCGGCGAAGCGCTCCTCCGAGGGCCGAGTGCAGGAGGTGTCCGAGATCACCACGGGCCTCAAGGCGCTCGCCAAGGAACTCAGCGTTCCTGTGATCGCGCTCTCGCAGCTCTCGCGTCAGGTCGAAAGCCGCGAGGACAAGCGACCGCAGCTCTCCGACCTTCGCGAATCGGGCTCGATCGAGCAGGACGCCGACGTCGTCCTCTTCGTCTTCCGCGAGGAATATTACGTCGAACGTACCAAGCCGTCGGAAGGCACGGCCCAGTTCCAGGACTGGTTCGCAAAGATGCAGATGGTGCAGGGCAAGGCCGAGGTCATCATCGGCAAGCAGCGCCACGGCCCGGTCGGGACGGTCACGCTGGCGTTCGAAGGGCAGTTCACGCGCTTTTCAGACCTCGCACATGAGCATCACATGCCCGACCGCGAGGAATGACCCGGCTCGGCACGCTGCCCGGCGTCAGGTCGCGAGAGCGGCCCGGACATCGGCGCCGCGCGCCACGGTGACGAATTGGCCTTTGACGAGCACATTGTCGTCCGGCGGCT
>JBGSJD010000322.1:0-1772 GCA_041742195.1 Hyphomicrobiaceae bacterium | reverse complement strand
CGGCTCCTTGCGGGGGCCGACTGGGATGCACCCGTCGACGGTGCGACGCCGCGTCCGCAGCGCGATTGGAAGCGGCTCCTGCTGGTGATCGGCCTCGGCGCGTTGTCGTGGGTCGCGACCTTCGTCGGCATGCTGGAGCTGATCGAGGCCAACGTCGGCGAACTCTCGTTCGCGAACCGCCTCGTCATCATGTTCTCGGTCGCCATGCTGATGATCATGATCGTGTGGCTGCTGGACCAGATCTTTTCGGAGATCGGTTGGACCACGCGCCTCCTTTATGTGTCGGGTTATCTGCTGCTCACCGCGATTTCGGTCGGTTTCGGTTTCGGGTTCTACTGGAAGGTGCTCGAGAGCCGTGGCGAGGCGTCGCGATCGGCCGAGTCGGCCGTGGGCCAGGTCCAGAACGCGCTCCACGCCGGCGTCACGCGCCTCGAGCAGCTGCAGTCGACGCTGACCTCCCTGACCGCGCTCTCGACCCAGAAGGCCGCGCTGGAACGCCAGAGTGGGACCACCTGCCCCAACTCGCGGCCCGGCGACGGCCCCCGCCGCCAGTTGCGCGACGACGACGCCGGCCGCTTCCGCTTCGCGGGCGAGTTCGTCAGCGGACGCATTGCCACGATCCGCACCGAACTCTCAGCCCTCACCGCCGATCTGGCGCGTATTGCGGCCAAGGACGGCTCGACGGTCGACAAGGCGAGCGGCACCCGCAACGAGTTCATGCGCGGCCTCAATCGTCGCCTGGACATGACCGTGACCGGCTTCAACACGTTCCGCTCCGACCCCCAGCTTCGCCAGATCCGTACCGATCTCGCCGAACGCGCCGACAAGGTCTCGTTCGCCGACACCAAGGGTGGCACCTTCCTCTGTCCCGACGCTCAGTTGACGACGGCGCTGAAGGGCGTGGTGCGCGCCATCGACGAATTGCCCCTGATGGACAAACCCCGGATCGCCACCGTCGAGGGCTCGGAAGCCGTCATCGAGGCGTTCCGCCGCCTGACGGCGAGCCTCTTCGGCGCACTGACCCTGAAGATGCCGCCAAGCGCCGAAGAACTGCGCGAGCTGCAGAAGAAGGCCGTCCAGTCCGCCGAGGCCTCGCCCCAGACCCAGGCTCGCCTGAACGCCATGGCCGCCGAGGCTGGCCTCTCGAAGCGCGACTACATCCCCCTCGCAATCGCGATTTTCGTCGATCTCTGCCTGCTGCTCGTGTCGATCAAGAAGCCGGCGAGCCCCCTCGATCGGCTGGTGCCGAAGATGCGCGCGGCGGAGCAGGGGCCGATCATCCAGATCCTCTCCCGTTTCAACGAGATCCATCGCGACCGGGAGGTCCGTGAGAACTTCGAGGTGTTCCGCCACGTCGTCTTCGATTTCCACGGCGCCTACTACGCCGCCATTCCCCTCAACGCACCGTTCCGCGGCAATCCCCGAAACGGCCGTCAGGCCCAGGGCTACGGTGTTGGCGACGCCGAGGCCCTGGTGCAGGAGGCGCACCTTCTGTCCAACCTGTTCGCGAGCTTCGAGCGCGAAAAGATCTTCTCCCGCGTCCACAACCCGTTCCTGACGACGGGCGTCATCCAGAAGCTGTTGCGCCGACAGGGCAGCAAGTTCGCCCACGCCGAAGCGTTTCGCATCTATCGCTTCCGCGACGGCGCGTGGTCGGACATCATCCTCGGCGCCGTGATGGGCGCGGCCCGCCGCGTCGAAGGCGAGCACCGTCGTCGTGCAGTGGAGGACGCGATCCGCGAGGCTGGGCCGTCGCTGCCCTACCCGGTGCC
>JBGSJD010000321.1:0-5516 GCA_041742195.1 Hyphomicrobiaceae bacterium | reverse complement strand
GGCTCGGCGTGGCTGCCGGCTTCGGGGCCCCGTCGAGGTCGGCCTCCAGGTCGTCGAGCAGGCCGCTGAAGCGCTTCGTCGCGGACTTGGCGTCGAGAACGTCCTTCTCCAGGCGCGCGCCCACACTGCTGTCCTCGACGGGGCCCGGACCTTCGTGGTCGAGCGCGTCCGGCTGCGTTTGTGTCACCCTGGTGGAACCGCCACTCCCGTCCGTCTGACCGGAGCGGGGGGCGTGCTGCTCGTCCACCGTGGAGATGTGCGCTGCGATCCGCTTGAGGAGGACGTCCAACTCGTCCCGCCTCTTGTCCGTCTTGCCGGTGCCGCCAGTCTCGGCCTCAGCCCGCTCCGTCTCTGCCATCGTCTTTCTCATCCCAAAAATCTGGCGACTGTTCGTCGTGCTCGGCAGGAACTGCGACGCCCGTTCATCGCCGGGGTCGGCGAGGTGCGAGGCATCGAATTCGCAATCCCGGAAAAGGCCCTGACCACAAACGAGAAAAAGCCGTTGGATCGACGGTGGCTGTATCGCGTAAAGGAACTGTTAAATGGCGTTACCTTTTGCGCCAGGACGGCGAATGTGCTCAGGCCGCCACAATTGGGGGATAGGTCTCAATCGCCGTTCCACGGGCGGTTCCGCCGCGTTCGGCAATCTTGTGGCCGGGAGGACACGATGCGTCTCACACTTTTCATCGCCACGCTTCTGATCGCGTCCGGCAGCCATATCGCGCCGGCTTCACCGCCGGCGGCGAGTGATTCGCGGAGCGGACGGTTCGTCATGCAGCCGATCGAGGGCGGTTTCCTGCGCCTCGACACGGCGACCGGCGACATGTCGCTGTGCGCCACGGCCGGCCTCACGTTCGAGTGCAAGCCGGTCAAGGACGACCGCGACCTCCAGGCCGAGATCGCCCGCCTCAGCGACGAGAACAAGGAGCTGAAGGCCGAGATCAAGCGGCTCGACGAGTTGCTGGCGCTCAACAGCAAGCAGGGCGCCAAGCCGAAGCTCGAGCTGCCGTCGGAAGCGGACGTGGATCAGGCGCTCAGCTATCTCGAGCGCATGTTCAAGAAGTTCCGGGACAAGATGAAGGAACTCGAGGCGCCGTCCGAGGGGACCGGGAAGGGCACGCCGCTCTAGTCTTCTCCCGAAGGGTCGGCCGCTGACGCACCGCATGGAGCCGGGGGGCGAACCCGGCCCGACCCGGGTCGTTACATTTCGGAGAACCGGCGGGTTGCAGCGACCAACTCGTGGATGGTTCCGGGCTCGGTCATGGCGTGGCCGGCGTCGGCGACGATGCGCAACTCGGCGCGCGGCCAAGCGGCCTTCAGGTCGAATGCCGAACGGATCGGGGTCACCACGTCATAGCGTCCGTGGACGATGGTGCCGGGAATGGTCTTCAGGCGATCGGCCTCTGTCAGCAGCGCGCCGTCATGGGAAAAGAAGCCGGCATTTACAAAGTAGTGGCTTTCGATCCGAGCGAAGGCCAGCGCATAAGCATCGGCGGCAAAGTGACGGATGCGCTCCGGATCGGCGGTCAGGGCGAGGGTCGAGGCCTCCCAGACGCTCCAGGCTCGGGCCGCCGCGAGCTGGACCTTCAAATCGGGATGGGTCAGGCGACGATGGTAGGCCGCGATCATGTCCGAGCGCTCGGCCGGGGGAATGGGTGCCACGAAATCGGCGAAGGCGTCCGGATAGATCCAGCTCGCGCCCTCCTGATAGAACCACTCCAGCTCGGCGCGGCGGAGCAGGAAGATCCCGCGCAGGATCAAGGACGTGACCCGGTCCGGGTGGGTTTCCGCATAGGCCAGGGCGAGGGTCGAGCCCCAGGAGCCGCCGACGAGCTGCCACGCGCCGATCCCCAGGTGCCGCCGGAGGCGCTCCATATCCTCGACGAGGTGCCAGGTCGTGTTGGACTCGAGGCAGGCGTTGGGAATCGAGCGACCACAGCCGCGCTGGTCCAGCAGAACGATCCGGTAGCGCGACGGATCGTGAAAGCGCCGCATGGTCGGGTTGCTGCCGCCGCCCGGCCCGCCATGGACCATCAGCACGGGGTGGCCGTCGCGGTTGCCACACTCCTCGTAGTAGACCTCATGGCCGTCGCCCACGTTCAGGCGCCCGCGGCGGTACGGCTCGATCGGAGGATAAAGGCCCTGACCCTCACGTGGCGACATCGATCCTCGGTCCTCGTCCCCCGCCGCATCCCAGTTGCGCCGCCAGACGGCAATGCGGCGCCCGTCAGCGTGGCCGTCCTGTCCGCTGGCGCGACTGCCGTGCCTCGCGATCATAGATCGCTTCGCCGCCCGGTATGCGCAAATCGCGCACCATCTCTAGAATGTGGCGGCCGGGCGCCGGCGTCAAATGACTGACAACCAGAATGACGACCACCGCCACCGGGATCGCGAGCGCTGGCGCCAGGACAGCCGGCAGGCCGAGCTTGATCACCCCCGACAGCGCCATCATCACCAAGGCGATCGCAAAGCCAGCCGCCAGTCCGGCGAGAGCGCCGGCGGCGGTCATGCGCTTCCACCAGATGGACAAGGCCAGGACAGGGAACAGGGCCGAACCCGAGATCGCCAGTGCGCTCAACAGGAGCTGGAGCGGGTCACCATCCGCCAACAGGGCGCCGGTTCCCGCCAAGGCCCCCGCGCCGATCATGGCCAGGCGGCACACGAGTAGTCGCTGCGCTTCGCCCGCCTGCCGGCTGGCGGGGCCCTGCACGACATCCTCGCCGACAATAACGGCGATCTGGGTGACAGCCAGTCCGGCGCCTGCGAGGCCCGCGGCGAGGATGCCGGCGGCAATGAGGTTCACGACCGCCTGAGGCATGCCCATGAGGACGGGCAGCGCCAGCAGCATGCTGTCGCGGTCGAAATGGACGGAGGTCACGCCGAGGCGCGCCTCGCCTTGAGGGATGGTCGCGTAGCCGAGTTCGATCAGGCGCCGAAGCCCCGGTTGCAACGACACATTCGTCGCGCCCGAGAACTGCTCCATCACGATCGCTCGCTCGAATACGGCGATGCTCGAGAAGGTCATCAACAAGAGACCGAGGAGCACGACGGCCCAGCCGACCGACTTCCGCGTGTCGAAGACGCTCGGGGTGGTCACGGCGCGCGACAACAGCGAGGGCGAGCCTGCCACACCGGCGACGATCGAGAAGGTCAGCAGCACGAAAGCCAGAGGCCCGACGCTGCCGAATGCGGTCGCGAAGCGGCCCAACAGCGGCTGCATGCCGTTCCCGGGGAGATCGAGGGCCAGCAGGTCCGCGACGGCGACAGGAAAGCCCTGTGTCGCCTCGGCGCGGCCCACGGCCCGCAGGACGGGGCCGTGGCTGAACTGGCCAAAAGGGAGATTGGTTTCGATGACGGCTGCAACCATCGCCGGCAAGACGATGGCCATCAGAACGGCGAGCGCCTGCGCCGCACCGGACCAGGACAAGGACCGAACGCCGCCGGGCAGGAGCGTCACAAGCAGCACGAGGACGATCGCGGGGACCAGCATGTAGGGTGATGCGTCGATCAGCCAACCGGCAGCGACCAGGGCGATCTTGATCTCGGCGATGGCGAGCAGCACCAGAGGCACGACCGAAACCGACGCAGCCAGCAAGCGCACCGGGCCACTGTCGAAACGGGCGCCCAGATAGGCCGGGATGGTCGGAGCGCCGAATTTTCTCAGATAGGGCGCGACCAACAGCACCGACACGGTCAATCCGGCGACGAGGCCCAGCCCCAGACAGAGCGAGTCGAACCCGGTCAGAAACAGCGCGCCCGAGATGCCGGCGATGCCCGCTCCGCCCGGCGCGACGATCGCCAGCGATGCGCCGTTGTAGAACGCCGGCACGCGGCGGCCCGACATGAGGAACTCACGGGCGCGCGTGGTGTAGCCGGCGACACCGATCGTGGCGAAGAGAACGACCGCGATGCCCGCCATGGCGGCTCTCAGCGTCTCAGATCCCGCTCCGAGCTGCTCGAAGATGGCAAGCATGACGAGGCCGGCCACCAGGATGGCGGCGTAGATCGCGAAATAGACGCCGGCCAACGGATTGCCGACCGAGGGGCCATGGCGGTGGGGCATGGCTCAAAGGTCCTCGTGGGCGCCATGCCAGTGGTCGATGGCGTCCTGCCGGTTGATGTAGGAAAACACCGTCACCATCGCGATCAGCACCAGACCATGGCACGCCAGGAAGTAGCCCAGCGGAAACCCGAGGAAACGCTTGGCGTTGAGCTGGTCGGCGTAAAGCGGCAGCACGATCAGTGTCACGAGGAACGGAATGAGGCTGGTCAGAACCTGCCATTTCGTGTGCCGCCAATAGGGCTTGCGCTCTTTGCGTTCGATCATGGCCCGCCCCCACAGTGCGCCCGTCACCCGGCGCCCGACGTCCCGTTGTCCGCTGCCCTATCGGGCAGGTTTGTGTTCCCGCTGCGGCGCCTTGGGCGCGACGGCCGGCATTTCGCGCAACCACAGTAGCGGTTCGGCCGACCGCAAGCGACCTCGCAGGCGCAGATTTCCCCCGGCGCGACGGTGGGGCGTGGCGCTTCGGTAGTGCAAGCCCGCGCACCAATCCGAGCCCGCCGCGTCCCTTCCGGCACGCCAAAAACCAATACTCCTCCGAGCATTGCCGTGCGCCGGCGAGAATAGTTCGTGACGTGATCATTGCCGCAAGGCCCAACATTGGTTAGGTGTGCGCTGTTCCGGCCAATCAAACCATATGGCAGATGCCATGTACCAGACGACCGGAGACAGGGCGCGCCAAGCGGGGAGACTGAGATGGCGCGCGAGCACATGATCCAGAAGCCGAAGGGGCTGCCATGTCACTGATGTCGGAATTCAGGGAATTCGCTCTCAAGGGCAACGTCGTCGATCTCGCCGTGGGCGTGATCGTCGGCGCGGCGTTCGGGAAGATCGTCGATTCTCTCGTAAAGAACCTGCTGATGCCGCCCATCGGCTACGCGATCGGCGGCGTCAACTTCAACGAGCTTGCCATCACGCTGCCGACACCTACCGGAAACGGCGTGCTCATCAAGTACGGCGAGTTCTTTCAGACGATCGTCGACTTCGCGATCATCGCGTTCGTACTGTTCATGGTGATCAAGGGCATCAACATGGCCAAGAAGCGCTTCGAGAAGGAAGCCGCAGCCGCCCCGCCGCCGCCGGCCCCGAGCGAAGTCTACCTCAAGGAAATCCGGGACGCGCTCGTCGCCGGCAAGCGCTGATCGCGCGACCACAGGTGTTTGCGACAAGGGCGGCTGCACACGCAGGCCGCCCTTCGTTGCTTTTGTCAGACGCGATCGAGCCCGGGCCGCCACACGTGGCGGCGAAGCTCGCGATAGGCGGCGATGCCGCCGGGGTAGCTGACAAGCTCCAGCTGCTGGCCCCAAGGCGCCTTGAAGTAAAGCCACGTCAGTCCCGCACTCGGCCCTTCGGTCATCTCGACCGGGCCGCTCAGGATCGCGCCGTCGTGGGCCTTCAGGGCCGCGAGCGCCGCCTCCATGTCGTCGACGTAGAAGGCCACGTGCCAGCCGGCCGG
>JBGSJD010000320.1:0-2453 GCA_041742195.1 Hyphomicrobiaceae bacterium | reverse complement strand
GCGAAGGCGCGCGGCGAGCGAACGGCGATCCTCTCCGGTGGCGAACTCGAGGTGACGGTCCGCAATCGCGCCGGTCGCGGCGGACGCAGCCAGGAATACGCGCTCGCCCTCGCGCTGGCGATCGACGGCGTCCCGGGCATGTCCGCCATTGCAGCCGATACGGACGGCATCGACGGTGGCGACGGCCACGTGACCGACCCGGCTGGCGCCATCTGCGACACTCGCACGGTTGCCGAAGCTCGCGCTCGCCATATCGATGCCACGACCTGCCTCGACAAGAATGATGCACGCACCTTCTTCGAGGCGCTCGGCGGCCTCGTCGTGCGGGGCCCGACCCACACCAACGTCAACGACTTCCGCGCCATTCTGGTCGATCCCGATGCCTGATCCCTTCCGCTCGCTGGCCAGCCTTTCGGCAGCGCTTCTGATGGCCGCGACGGCGAGTGCCGCCCAGGCTGATCTGCGCCTATGCAACACGACCGCGGGCCGGATCGGCATCGCGCTCGGCTATCAGGACGGCGCCGGCTGGACGACCGAAGGCTGGTGGACGATCGCCGGCCAGACCTGCGAGACGCTGCTCAAGGGCAAGCTGACCAGCCGCTTCTATTACGTCCATGCCATCGATTACGACCGGGGCGGCGAGTGGGCTGGCCCGACCGTGCTGTGCATCGGCGAGAAGGCGTTCACGGTTCGCGGCATGGCGGACTGCGAGACCCGCGGCTATCAGCGCGCCGGCTTCATGGAAGTCGACACGAACGAGGCGCGTGACTGGACGATCCGCCTGGGCGATCCTCCCGAAGACGCAAAGCGCCGCTGAGCCGGCGGTCACTCCCTGCCGAAGGAATGCGCGCCATGCCGAAGACCCTGCTGATGTACGACAAGGCGCTCCAGCGAATCGGGGACCGGCTGCGTGGCGAGGCCCACGATCTCACCGTGGCGACGTTCGACCGGTCGGGCGCCATCGACGTCGCCGGACGCAGAGTGTCGGCCCCGGAGTTCGCGCCGGACTACGTCTGGCTGTCGTCAGACATCAATATCGACAAGTCCCAGGACGGCGCCTTCGCCCTTGTGGAGACGCTCCCGTCGGTGGGAGTGCTCCAGACCTTCAACGCCGGCCTCGACAACCCCTTCTACAAGCGCATGTCGGCGAAGGGGGTGATCATCTGCAACTCGAGTGCCCAGGCCGTCGCCATCTCGGAGTATGTGATGGGGCAGGTGCTGGCCGTGATGCAGCCGATCGCCGAGCAGCGCGCGCTGCAGGCGCGCCGCGAATGGAAGATCACGCCCTATCGTGAAATCGCCGGCACCACCTGGCTGATCGTCGGCTTCGGGCCGATCGGCCGCGAGGTGGCGCGCCGCGCCAAGGCCTTCGGCGTCCGGACCCTCGTCGTCCGCCGCTCGCCCGAGACATCGGACATCGCCGACGAGGCCGGCACACTCGCGGATCTGGGTGCGTTCGCTGCCAGGGCCGATGTCGTCGTGCTGGCATGCCCGCTCAATGCCGAGACGCGCAACATGGCCGACGCCGGCTTTTTCGGCGCCCTGAAGCCCGGCGCCCTGCTGGTGAACATCGCACGCGGCGGCCTCGTGGACGATGCGGCACTGATCGCGGCCCTCGACGAGGGAAAGGTCTCGACCGCGGTGCTCGACGTGTTTCACACGGAGCCACTGCCGGCGCAGAACCCGTTGTGGTCGCACCCCAAGGTGCGCGTGACCTCGCATACGAGCTTTGCCGGCAGCGGTGTGCGCGGGCGGTGGGACGAGCTGTTCTTCGCGAACATCCGTCGCTTCACCGAGGGCGAGAGCCTGATCAACGTCGTCGACCCGCGTGATCTCGCCTGAGTGGCGGCGCGATGAACCCGGTTGCGGTCGGGACGGGCCTCAGATGCCGCGTCCTTCGACCTCCCGCTTCAACTCGTCGTAGGCCTGCTTCGCGCCAGCCGCGAACGGGTTGACGTCGAGAAGCTGCTTCAGCACCTCGTAAGCGCCCTTCTTGTTGCCCGTATCGCGCCACACCTGAACGAGGCCTTCCATGGCCTTGTAATGGTTGGGGTCGAGCGCCAGCACGCGCCTGAGATCGCCCACGGCGGCCAGCATGTTGGATTGCGAGTAGTGGAAGAACGCCCGCTGGCTGAAGCCCTCGGTGTAGTCAGGCGCCAGCTCGACGGCACTGTCGAGGAGCTTGTTGGCGAGATCTGTCCGCTTCTCGCTGGCCACCTTGATGGCGCGGCTGATGAGGAGATTGACCGTGTCGCTGCCCGAGAGCCGCCAGATGCGCTCGATCCGGGTCGTGAGCTGCTTCGCCTGCTCCTCGCTCTCGGCGGCTGCGAGCTGCGCGTAGAGGTCGTTGAGCTGACGGCGCTTTTCCTCGGCCGTCTGCGGCAGCTTCTCGAGCGCCGTCGCGCCGTCGGACCGTTGCTTCGGAACGAACGGCTTTTGCGGCGCGCTTCCCT
>JBGSJD010000319.1:0-11921 GCA_041742195.1 Hyphomicrobiaceae bacterium | reverse complement strand
GCCTGTCGCCGGAGTTCGACGAGGCGCGGAACTTCGGCGCCAGGCTCTACTGAGGCGGGCGCCGATGGCCGTCACCCGACCTCTTCGAGCGCCACCGGGAACAGTGGCGCCAGCGCGTCCACCTGCATGATGTGATAGACGGAGAACCGGTAGGCGTCGCCCGCGGTGAGTTCCGGCGGCGTGAACGGAAAGCCGAGGTTTCCCGCCGTCGAGATGCGGCCGGGGAACGGCGCGTGCAGCAGGTACTGCTTCGCCGTGGCAGCGACGGCGCGGGCTTCGTCCTCGTCCTCGCCGATGCACTCGACCATCACGCCGACCTCTTCCGGCAGCGTCGTGACCGGCTGCCCGCCGACGACGCCGAGGCCGTAGAAGCGGAAATAGAGAGTGTAGGGCTTCTCCGGATTGGGCGGTACGAGTTCCCTGATCTGCGCTTCGACCAACCCGGCGATGATATCGGCCTTCTCGATGAACACAGGATCGGCGGAGCCGGCCACCATGATCGCCCGCGCGCCGACCCGCGTCGCGCCTTCGATCTTGACCGAGTACTGCGTCGTCGGAACCCATCGCCCGCCGGATACCCGGCAGCGGCGATCGTCGACGGCCTCGAACTTCGAATCCTGAAGGTAGAGCACGCCTTCCGGCTCCGCGACCGACAGCGGATCGGCCTGCTCGTAGAGCCCGTGCGCCGCGACCGACATCGGCGTCGCGCGCCGCGCCGGGTTCATGCTCTCGAGAACGAAGCTCTCGCCCTCGAGTGTCCCGAGCATCGAATCCCGGCCGCCGCCTTCGCACGCGAGCGACGCGCACTCGATGATCTTCGCCATCTGCAGTGCCGGTCCCATCGGAAACCCGAGCTTCTCGGGCAGGCACGTATAGATCCCGGTGTCGCACGCCCGACCGGCGATGATTACGTCCGGCATCAGGTCGATTGCGCGCACGAAGGCCTCGGTCCCCGCTTGCCCGACGATGCACGACGCGCCGTCGATCTCGGCCTCGGTGAGCTCGGGGATCGGCCCGATGGACGTGATCTTGCCGGCTTTCGCCTGCTGCTTGATGAGGTCGCGCGGCATCTCGGATCGGATCGTCGCCAGCCGGAAGCGCAGACCTTCCTCGCGGGCGATCTCGCGCACGATCTCGAGCGTCTGGTCGAGATGCGCATTGCCGCCACCGGTTCCCGCCGAGCCGATGACGAGCGGCACCCGCTTCGAAAGTGCGCCGACGAGCAGCATCTTGATGTCGCGCTTGGTCGAGCGCCGCGCCGTGGCGAGCTTGCCGGCGCCGAGATAGTAGGGCCCCGGATCGACCGACCCCATGTCGGCGCCGATCAGATGCAGGTCGCGCTCGAGCCCGGCCTTGAAGGCAGCTTCGATAACGCCGTAGCCGAGCTGCCCCGACGCCGACATGATCCGGAGCGGGCCCCGCTCGGCGCGCCATTTGTCCATGACGCGCTTGAAGTTGCTGACGGCGGTCATGGCTCAGATCTCCACGTCGATCATGGGGCGGTGCTGCTGGGCACCGTAGACGTCGGTATCGCCCGGCGATCCGGCGATGACGCGACGCGGCAGCACGATCTTGATGGCGTTCGCCGCCGGATAGGGGATCACCTCGGCTTCCGCGACCCCGTACCGTTGCGCGATGACCTCGGGCTTCAGCGAAGCCGCAGCCAGCGCCCGCTGAAAGAGCTTCGGATCGTCGAACATGAGGTCGATGGTGACTTGCGTCGGCCCGGCGTTCTTCGAGCGGATGACGCGGGCGGCGTCTCTGAGGCGCATGTGCAATGCCTTTTCGGATGGCGGATTCCGATCCTTGCGTGAACGGAGCCTCACGACAAGGTCTGCTTCGCGACAGAAGACTTGCGGGTTTCGCGGAGCTAGCGCCCCGGCCGCTCACGGTAGCGCGGCAAGGACCATCCCCAATGCAGCGCCGCGCCACGCAGCACGAACCCGACCCCGAAGCCCGCAATGAGCGCGGCCTCCGCGCCGATGCCGCCCCGCCGGCAGAGCACGAACACCAGGGCTGCGGCGAGCGCGGCCGTCACGTAGATTTCCCGGCTGAGGATGATCGGTGTCTCGCCACCGAGGATGTCGCGGATGATGCCGCCGAACGTGGCCGTCACCACACCCATCACGACCGAGGGTACGACGCCGGCGCCGGTCGACATGGCGAGTTCAGCCCCGGTCACGGCGAACAGCGCCAGCCCTGCGGCGTCGAGCCAGAGCAGGAGGCGCATCCGCGACTGCAGGATATGCGCGGTGAAGAACACCACCGCCGCGACGACGACGCACGCGACGAGTGGCGCCGGTCGCTGGACCCATCCGACAGGCGTCTGGCCGAGCAGGATATCGCGCAGCGTGCCGCCCCCGATGCCCGTGGCGGTCGCGAGCAACGCGAAGCCGAAGATGTCCATCTGCTTGCGCGATGCGACCAGCGCACCGCTGGCCGCGAACACGACGAGGCCGATCCAGTCCAGAGCCGCGGTCAGCCCGCCAAGCGTCGTCAACCCGCAGCCTCGATCTCGCCCACCGCCTTCGCCACGTCGTCGCTCGTCAGTTGCCAGTCGTTGTCCAGATTGGCGATCACCTTGCGCATGAACCGCTCCGAAAGCCCGATGGCGCGCGTCTTGTCGACGAGGTGATCGTAGAGAATGGCCAGCGCCAGTTGCTGCGGGCTCTCCCCCTCGTAGGTCCACTCGAAGCCCCAGCTCGTGAATTTGGCGACATCGTAGTGTTCGCCGAGCGGTCGCCCGTCGACGGTGACGATCAGCCCGTCGAAGGCCCGCTTGCCTTCATAGATTTTCATTTCGGCCTCCACTGCCTGCGTGCCCGAAGTCCAGCGCGTTCCGGGGCGTTCCATCGGCAAGGCTACGCGCCTGCCGGCCACGATGCCAGCCGCTCCGCACCGGAGACCATGGTCCTTAATGTTTGCCGTGCCCGACATGCCCGCTGCCGGAACCGCCTGGTCCGGGGGCACCCACCTTGAGGACGGGCACCTCGAGCGCCACCTCGCCGGCCTTCTCGAACCGGAGCGCTAACGGCACCCGATCGCCCTCTTTCATCGGTTGCTTGAGATCGATCAGCATGATGTGCAACCCACCCGGCCGGAACGCCACGGTGGCCCCTCTGCCGACGGCAATCTTGTCGACCCGCCGCATCCGCATCACGCCGCCGTCGTGCGCATGGGTGTGCAACTCGACGGTCCCGGCGATGGGCGAGGATGCCGCGACGAGGATGTCGTCGCCGCCAATGGCCCCCTTGATCTCCAGGTAGGCGGCGCCGACCTTCGCCCCACCGGGCGTGGCTCTCGCCCACGGCGTCGAGACGGTGAGCCCGGTTTGCGACGTGACGGTTTGCCCGAGCGAAAGCGTTGAGCCGAGCAGCAGGGCCACCAAGGAAAGGGTCGCAACGGGTACCGATCGGTTCATCGGAGAATGGCTCCAGTGCTGCGCGGTGAGGTGCTGTAGGGTCCGGCCCGCGATGTCGGGGTGCTGATCCGCCGGCCCGTGCCCGAGATGGGCTGACTTGTCGGCCGCTTCAGACTACGCTCGCCGCAACCTTGTCTACCACTGATGGAGTGAGGAGCGGCAAATGGCACCCCAGGACGGCACCGCGCCGGGCGTGGCGAACGAAACGACGGGCCTGGCTGAGTTGCAGGCTCGCGCCCGCACCGGCGTCGAGGCGCGCCGTCTTTATCGCACCAATGCCTACACCGGCTTCACACATGGTTTTGCCCCGGGTTACGTGCAGGGCAATCTGGCGGTCCTGCCGTCGGCCCTGGCGGCGGATTTCCTCCGTTTCTGCCAATTGAACCCCAAGCCCTGCCCATTGATCGGCATGTCGCCACGCCCCGGCGACTCGTCGATCCCGGAGCTTGGTGCCGATCTCGACATTCGAACCGACATCCCGAAGTACCGCGTCTGGCGCAAGGGCGAACTGGTCGCCGAAGTGGCCGACATTCGCGAGGCATGGCGCGATGACCTCGTCGCCTTCGTGCTCGGCTGCTCGTTCTCGTTCGAGGATGCGCTCGTCGAGGATGGCCTCGAGCTCCGCCATCAGAGCTGCGGCTGCAACGTGCCGATGTTCCGCACGAACATTCCCTGCCAGCCCTCGGGGCCGTTCAACGGCCCGATGGTCGTCTCGATGCGCCCGTTCAAGCCGGCGGACGCGATCCGCGCCGTCCAGATAACGTCACGCTTTCCCGCGGTGCACGGCGCGCCCGTGCATATCGGGCTGCCCGAGCTGATCGGCATTCGCGACATCACGCGCCCCGACTACGGCGACGCCGTCGACGTGGCCGCCGATGAGCTGCCGGTGTTCTGGGCGTGCGGAGTGACGCCGCAAGCGGTGATCGCCAACATCGCCCCGGAGATCGCGATCACGCATGCGCCGGGGTCGATGCTGGTCACGGACGTGCGCAACAGCCGCTTGTCGGCGTTCTGAGCCGGATCGGTGTGGCGTGGCGAGCCGCCTCAGGGACGCGGCTCATCGTCCTCCTCTTCGGCGGGACGCGTCAGCTCCTTCAGCCGTGCGAAGACGCGGGCGTCCTCGGCTACGTTGACAGCCCGGTCGTCCTCCGGCTCCGCCGGCAGATCCTCCACGGCCGGCTGGTCGCCGAGGCCGGGGATCGTCTGGTTCGTCGGCAGCAACGTGCCGCCCATCTCGCGCTCTTCGGCCATGACCGTCGGCGCACCGACCGTCACCCGCTTCGAGCTCTTCTTTACCTCGGCATCGAGGTCGATCTGCGAGCAAAGGCCCAGCGTGACCGGATCCTGGGGCTGCAGGTTGGCCGAGTTCCAGTGCGTACGCTCCCGGATCGAGGCGATCGTCGGCTTCGTCGTGCCGACGAGGCGCATAATCTGGCTGTCCTTCAGCTCCGGATGGTTCCGCAGCAGCCAGAGCACGGCGTTCGGCCGATCGTGCCGCCGCGACACCGGTGTGTAGCGTGGCCCCTTCTTGGTCTTGACCACCGGCATTTCGTATTTCGGCTCTGCGAGCCGCAGCCTGTGGTTCGGGTTCGCTTCGGCGCGAGCGATCTCCTCGCGGCTGAGCTGGCCGGAGGCGATCGGATCCTGCCCCTTGATGCCCTGGGCCACGTCGCCATCGGCGATGCCCCGCACCTCCAGGTTGTGGAGACCGCAAAGTTCGGCAATCTGCTCGAAGCTGAGCGAAGTATTCTCGACGAGCCACACGGCCGTGGCTTTCGGCATCAATGGTTTACGGTCGCTCATTGGCATTTCCTTCGACGACCGCCGTTCAATTCCGGCTCGCCCGACGGTCATGTCTGCATTGGGGGATACGTGTCATATAGCGCTGCTCGGTCCAGCCGGCAACCGCGCTCTGGCCGCGACGTCGGGTTGAGGCAGGTGCCGGGGCGGCCTGGAGCGACATTCGACCGCGCTTGCCCCGGCCGACGCCGTCCCCTTAGCTGCATCTCGCTGAATACAGCCGCCGTCGCGCATCAGCGCGGCTGGACGAAAGAACCTGGGAGTTGACGCCACGATGACACTCGCCCGCAAGACCTACTATCTCGACGAGCTATCCCCCGGGATGGAGGCGAGTGTGTCGAAGACCGTCACCGAGAAGGATATCCAGGCCTTCGCCGATGTGACCGGCGACCACAACCCCGTGCACCTCGACGAGGCCTACGCCGCGACCACGATGTTCAAGACCCGGATCGCCCACGGCATGCTGACAGCCGGGATGTTCTCGGCCGCGTTCGCCATGGAGTTGCCGGGGCCGGGCTGCGTCTACGTCTCCCAGACGCTGGATTTCAAGGCGCCCGTCCGCATCGGCGACCTGGCCGTCGCCAAGGTTAAGGTGCTCGAGGTCATGCAGGCGAAGCGTCGGGCACGGTTCCATTGTGCCTGCTACGTCGGCGACGATCTCGTGGTCGAAGGCGAAGCGGTGCTGATGGTGCCGAGACGCAAGCCGGCGTGAACGCCGATCCGGTCGAAGAGGGCGCGCGCTCCAGGGCAAAGCGGGCGTGCGCCGCCTTCCCGTGTTGTTATAGTGTTTGCCGGTCCACTCCCTTGAAGGTCGGTCGAGCAATTTCATGAACGTCTTCCAAGGCTACGAGCACCTGCCCGCCGAAATGCGCGGCGCGGCCATCGCCATCGGCAACTTCGATGGTGTGCATCGCGGACATCAGGCGTTGCTTGTCAGGGCGCGCGAACGCGCGGTCGCCGCCTCCCGCCTCGGCGAGCGCCACTTGGCGGGTGCCATGGTGTTCGAGCCGCATCCTCGGGAGTACTTTCATCCCGAGCGCCCCCACTTTCGTCTGACGAGCCTGAAGAAGAAGCTCGCGCTGTTCGAGCGGTACCATCTGGACCTCGCCATCGTCGCGCCCTTCGACACGGTGCTGGCTGCCATGGACGCGGATACGTTCATCGAGCGCGTGCTGGTGGCCGGCCTGGGCGTCCGCCATGTCGTGGTCGGGTACGACTTCTTCTTCGGTGAAGGGCGCGGCGGCAACGCCGAGCACATGCAGCGTCGCGGTGCCGAACTGGGCTTCGGGGTGAGCGTCATTCCGCCGGTCGCCGAGGGCGGCGAGGTCTTCTCGTCGTCGGCGATCCGGGCCGAGATCGCACAGGGCGACGTCGCCGGCGCGGCGCGGATGCTCGGTCACTGGTGGTCGGTTTCCGGCGAGGTCGTCGGTGGCGCCAAACGCGGCACCGGCATGGGCTTTCCGACGGCCAACATCGTCCTGCCCATCGGCACGCCACTCGCCTACGGCATCTATGCCGTGTTCGTCGACATCGAGGGCCGCCGCTATCAAGGTGCGGCCTACCTCGGCACGCGACCCACGTTCGACAACGGCCCTCCAGTCCTCGAAGTCTTTCTGTTCGACTTCGACGACGACCTCTACGGCCGCGAGATCGAGGTGTCGTTCGTGGCCTTCATCCGCTCCGACCGCCGCTTCGACACGATGGAAGCGTTGATGGTCCAGATGACGGCGGATTGCGAAAAGGCGCGGCAGCTCCTGGCCACCGCGCCCGCCCAGTCCTGAGGTCTGCGAACTTCGCTTACTGCGTGCGGTTGCCGCCTGCCGATTGCGACAGTCTTGGTCCGTTCTGGGCCGCCTGCGCCCGCAGCTCGACGTCGATCGTCTGGTCGACGAAGGCGCCGGAATTGTCGTCATGCACCCGCAGCACGATCTGGTAGCGGCCCTCGGGGAAAGTCAGATGGTTGACCGTGAGGCTGCCGTAGACCTGCGTCAGCTGGGCCGGGCCCGCCGAAGGGCGCGTGATGGGCAGCTGCCAGGCGTTGTCCTGCACGGCGACGGTCTGGCCTTGGGCGTTGCGTACCAGGATATCGATCGACATCGAAGCCCGGACCTGCCCGTTCTCGAACCGCGTCGCGAGGTTCGTCGGCTCGATGTAGATGTTGAAGGGCGTGCCGGGCGCAATGACCGACGAGCGGGCCTGGAACTGGCCGAACGCCGTGGCCGGTGCCGATGCGAGCGCGACGCGCTGGATCGCGATTGTCGCCGTAGTCGCGGTCGCGGTCGTCTGCTGGGTCTCTTTCGAGGCGACGTCCAGGCGAACGAAGAAGTTGCCGGTAGCGGCCGAAATGGCGGAGAGGACGAGAAAACCTCCGGCGAGCAGAATTCCAAACTTGCCTTTCATGACGCATGCTCCTTGGGTTCGTTCGGTGGCGGTGGGCTCTGTTGACACAATCTTTAGCCTCAAACCGAACGTTGTTCAATAAGGGAACGGAGCGTCCCGGAACACATTTCTGTGATGGGCGTCTGCCGGCGTCTGGAGCCCGAACCGCATCTGCCCCCCCGGGTCGGCCATGATGGAGGCCGTCAGCCGAGGCGCCAGACCGCCGTCCGCTTGATCTCGGCATCCTCGAGTTCGCGCGTGACCGGTACGCTGTGCTCGGCCACCTGCTCGAACCGGCCTCGCGGAAAGTAGCTGCGCTGCGGATCGCCGATGAGAACGACCGCGCCCGCGCGGACGGCCGCCTCGATGAAGATCAGCACCCGGTCGGCGAGCGGCTTCTCGTAGAACAAATCGCCGACCAGAATGAGGTCGTACCCGCCGTCCGGTGGGGCGGCGAGAAGGTCTTCCGCGCTAGCCGTGACAGCTTCGTCACAGCGGTTCGCGCGACAATTGAGAGCGACGGCTTCGAGCGCCACGGCATCGATGTCGTTGGCGAGAACCGAGGCGGCCCCGGCCTTGGCGGCGGCAATGGCCGTCAGCCCCGAGCCCGTTCCGAGATCGAGGACGCGCCGTCCGGCCGAGAGCGAAGGGACATCGATCAGGTGGCGCGCCAGCGCCTGTCCCCCGGCCCAGGCGAACGCCCAATAGGGCGGCGGCACGTTCAGCTCACCCAGCTCTTCCTCGGTCTTCCGCCAGATCGGCAGCGATTCCTCGGCGAGATGCAGTAGAACCTCCGGCACCAGCGGCGGCGCCAGAAGCCGTGTGTTGGCGAGAATGAAGGACGGCCAGTCTGCCGATCCCTTGGGCGGAGCCAAAGTCATGGCGTTTGACCTTGCGCTCTGGCCCTGGCGCGGAACCGCCACACCCGCCCCTCCTCGAGGCTGTCGTCGATGAGGGCCGGCTCGAGCGGCGCATGATAGCGCGCGATTTCCTCGAGTCCCGACGAAGGTTGCCGCGCCGTCGCGCGATCACCGAGAAGAACGAACTGCCCGCTCGCAGCCAGCCCGTCGAGGAAGCGTCCGACCCGCATCGCCAGTTCCGGCTCGTAGACGAGGTCGGAAATGAGGACGACATCGGCCTCGGGCTCGAAGCCGAGCACGTCGTCGGTCGACGTCTCGAGCACAGCGTTGCACTCGTTGAGCACGCCGTTGAGACGGATCGCCGTCTCGGCCAGCGGGTCGATGTCCACCGCGAGCACCGATCGGGCACCGGCCCCGATGGCCGCGATGGCGCCGATCCCCGATCCAGAGCCGATATCGATCACCCGTTTTCCCGCGACCAGGCCGGGATTGTCGATCAGATATCGGGCGATGGCCTGTCCACCGGGCCAGGCGAAGGCCCAGTACGGGTGGAAGGTCGAGCCCGTCGCGTCCTGGGCTTCCGCGGCCCTCTGGAAGATGCGGTGGCTGTCCGCGGCGAGATGGAGCGGCACTTCGGGAACGAGCGGCGCGGTGGACAGGATCGTGTGCGATCTGACGAAGCTGGCTCTGTGGTCCGTCATCGCGACTGTACCGGTGGGCGAAGGCCGCTGGATCGCGTCACGCCGAGACCTTGATCGCGGCCGGATCGAGACCGCCCATGCGGCAGACTTCGGCCCATTCGGCCTTCGTCACGGGCTGCACCGAGAGGCGCATCGATGTGACGAGGCTCATCTTCGCGAGTTTGGTGTTCGATTTGACCTCCAGGAGCGTGACGGGCTTCGGCATGTCGGCAACGGCGATAACGTCGACACATTCCCACGTTCCGGTGTCGTCGTCCGGATCGGGATGCGCGGCGGCCGACACGCGTGCGATGCCGACGATCTCCTTGCCGATGTTCGAATGATAGAAGAACGCGAGGTCGCCGACGGCCATCGCCTTCATGTTGTTCCGGGCCAGGTAGTTGCGCACACCCGTCCAGGGCTCACCCTCGAGACCCTTGGCCTTCAGCATTTCCCACGAGAACACGTCCGGCTCCGACTTCAGCAGCCAATAGCCGGTGGAGATGGGGATGGGAGCAGGTGGCTTGGCCATGCGGAACCGGATCTGGTTTGGAAATCTCTGAAGAAGGGCGCGACGCAGCCGCGTTTGGCCCGAAGGGGCACCGTCGCTGCTTAACATTCGCATCGCCCACGGGCAAATGCGGCCCGGCAAGGCGCGACGCCGGGCGTCAGGCCAGCAGGGCCGATGGCACTGCCGCCACGACGCGTTCGAGGGTGGCCACCGTCGATCGATCGAGGATGCCGTCGACACGCGCCGGGCGAAAGTGCCGCTGGAAGGCGATGACGACGAGTTGCGTCCGCTCGTCCATCCGCCCCGTTGGCGCGAGCTCGTAGCCGAACGTCATCAGCAGGCGCTGCGCGTGGGCAACCACGGCCGGATCGACGGCTGAGTTCGAGGGATCATCGGTGGTCTCGATCGGCGCCGGCGTCACCCAGAGACCGACCCCCGCCTCAGCCAGACGCCGCCAGTCGAACTTTTCCCCGGGATCGTTCTTGCGATGGGGCGCCACGTCGGAATGGGCGAGGACCCGCTCCGGCGGGATCGCCCAACGCCGCACCACGTCCCGCGCCAGATCCGTTACAGCCTGCATCTGACCGTCCGGGAAATCGGGGTAACCGTAGTCGTGCCCGGGGTTGTGGATTTCGAACCCGATCGACATGGAGTTGACGTCGCTTTCGCCCTTCCAGGCCGCGTGTCCCGCATGCCAGGCGCGATGCTGCTCCGACACCATCTGGGTGATGCGCCCGTCGACATCGATCACGTAGTGACACGAGACGCGCGACTCCTCCCGCGACAGCCAGTCGATCGCCCGCGCGCAGGAGGTCATGCCGGTGTAGTGCAGGATCAGCATGTTGGCGGTCAGTCCAAGCCGCCTCGGCTCGAAACAGGGCGACGGCTTGAGATCGGCGACGAACGGACTTTCGGCCGCGAGCATCAAAGCCCCCGCTCCCGCTTGAGCTGGTCGTAGGCGTTGTTGATGGCCGCCAGCGTCTTTTCCGCGATGGCGACGAATTCGGCCGGAACGCCGCGCCCGATGAGCCGGTCCGGATGGTTTTCGAGAACGAGCTGGCGGTGCCGCGCCCGGATCTCCTCGTTGCTGGCGCCCGGCTTGAGGCCGAGGATCGTGTAGGGGTCGGCGTCCGCCTTGACGAACAGCGAACGGATCCACGCGACTTCACTCGTGGGAATGCCGATGAGATCGGCCACGCGGGCCAGATAGGCATCTTCCCGTTCGTGCAGAATGCCGTCCGCGGCCGCGATCACGAACAGGCCTTCGAGCACGTCGCGCTTGAGCTGCGCGTCGTTGCCGAGCACGTCCTTGATCTGGCGTGCATAGGTCTCGAAGCCGGCGATGTCCTGTTTCGCGAGATCGAACACCCGCCGGACGTTGTCGGCTTCGGTCTCGGGGAAGGCACAGACGCGCCGGAAGGCAGCCACCTCGTCATCGGTGACGCGGCCATCGGACTTCGCCATTTTTGCCGACAGCGCCACGATGGCGATCGTGAACGCAACGCCGGCCGTTCCGCGCGACGGCTCGGCCACTTCGATGCCGAGCGCCTTGAGCAGCGGGGCTATCGCATCGGATCGCGCGGCAGCCTGGGCCGCGCCCGTGATCGTTTGCCAAATCGTCATGTGACGAGTGTGCCGGATTGTCGAGCGTGGGTCCATGCGCTCCAGTGGCGCTTGTGCCGCAGGTCGGGTCCGGGATCGCCGGCAACGAGAGTGTGTGGCGTCGAGGTGTGCGGCGAAGTAGAGGGCGCGCCGACCCCGCTCTAGTCACTCGGCGCGCCCCGTCGCCTTGGCCCGCATCACCCTTCTGAAGCCGGAACACGGGTACCACCGCGATCCGGACTCCGATGCTTGCCGCTTGCGGCGACGCGTGCCAGTGACGGTCCAAAAGTGGTTGGATTGCGGCAACGGGGATCGCCTGCGGGCCGCGCCTGATCGGAATGTGGCCGAACTGCCTCTTGCCCCGCGGGACACCCGGGCAAGGTCCCGGCTAACCGTCCGGAAACGCTGTGAAATCAGAGCAGTTCCGCGTTCGCGGACTCGTAGGCGTCAGTCGCCGTCAGCCAATCTTCCTCGGCTTGTGCAAGCAGTTTCGCCTTGAGCCCCCGTTCCTGCACCAGCTTCTGGGCCTTGGCGGCGTCCCGGCTATAGAGCGCCGGATCGGCCAGGGATCGATCGAGGGCCGCGACTTCTGCGGCAAGCCGCTCCATGGCGCCCTCGGCGGACTGGACAGCCTTTCTCAGCGGCGCCAGTTGGGCCCGGCGCTCGGC
>JBGSJD010000318.1:0-1905 GCA_041742195.1 Hyphomicrobiaceae bacterium | reverse complement strand
GCCGGCGGAACGGGTGGCCGCCCGGCACCGCCAGCGTCCGCCCCCCCGGACTCGGCCGATGACGGCGAGGTTCGCATCGCGCACGTTTGGTCCCGCCTCCTCGGCCGCGCCGAGATCGCGCGCACCGACAATTTCTTCGATCTGGGGGGCCATTCCCTTCTGGCGGTCGAGCTGCATCGCACCCTCGTGTCGGAGCTGAGCCTCGATCTCAAGTTGACGGACATTTTCCGCTATCCGACCGTTTCCGCCCTGGCGCGCCACGCGAGCCGCTCCGCACCCCCGGAGAAGGTCGCCTCCGTCGCCGGACAGGATCGCGCCCGCATGCGCCTCGAGATGACCCGGCGCGCCCGCACGAGATCGGGCTCCGGCCCGGCATCACCAGGAGGTGCCGATGGCTGAGCTTCCTGACCTCTCCGGCCGTATCGCGATCGTAGGGTTGGCTGGGCGCTTTCCGAGCGCCCGGTCTCCCGGCGAGCTATGGCGGATGCTCGACGAGGGTCGCGAAGCCACCACCTGGCTCGACGATGAGGCCCTGCTGACGGCCGGCGCCACGCGCGAGGAACTCGCCCTGCCGAACTATGTCAAGGCCGCCATGGTGCTGCCCGGCATGGAGAACTTCGACGCCTCGTTCTTCGGATTCAGCCCCCGCGAAGCCCAGATCCTCGATCCCCAGCACCGCCATTTCATGGAGACGTGCTGGGAAGCTCTCGAGGATGCCGGCCACGTCCCGAGCCGCTTTCCCGGCGCGATCGGCGTCTTCGGCGGTTGCGGCATGCAGGCCTACATGGCCGAGAACCTGATGCCGAACGCACGCCTGCGCGAGAATGTCGGCATGTTCCTTCTCCGCCATACGGGCAACGACAAGGACTTCCTGACGACTCGCGTCTCCTATCTCTTGAACCTGACCGGCCCATCGATCGGCATCCAGACGGCATGCTCGACGTCGCTGGTGGCCGTACACGTCGCCTGCCAGAGCCTGATGTCCGGCGAATGCGACATGGCGCTGGCCGGCGGCGTCTCGATCGAGGTGCCGCACGGCCTCGGCTACATCGCGGCCGAAGGCGAGATCCTGTCGCCCAACGGCCGCTGCGCCGCCTTCGACGACGACGCCAAGGGCACGGTGTTCGGCAGCGGTTCTGCAGTCGTGGTCTTGCGCCGGCTCGAGGACGCGCTTCGCGACGGCGACAACATCCGCGCCGTGATCCTCGGCACGGCCGTCAACAACGACGGCGCCACCAAGGCCGGCTACCTCGCCCCGAGCATCGAAGGCCAGTCCCGCGCCGCCGCCGAGGCCGTCGCCGTCTCCGGCGTCGAGCCCGCGACGGTCGACTACATCGAGGCCCACGGCACCGGCACCGTGATCGGCGACCCGATCGAGCTCGAAGCGCTGTCGCAGGCCTACGCCGACAACGCCCGCACATCTCCCCTTCTCGTCGGCTCCATCAAGACCAACATCGGCCACCTCGACACCGCGGCCGGCGTCGCCTCGCTGATCAAGGTCGTGATGGCGCTGGAGCACGGCAAGATCCCGCCGACGCTGAACTTCCGCAAGGCCAACAGCCGCTTCGCCTTCGAGGCGAGCGGGTTCCGCGTGGCATCCGTGAGCCGCGACTGGCGCCGCTCGTCACGCCCGCGCCGTGCCGGAGTGAACTCGCTCGGCGTCGGTGGCACCAACGCCCACGCGTTGGTCGAGGAGGCTCCCGAGCCGACCCGTCCGCCCCGCTCCATCACTGCCGACGAGCGCCCGCCACTGTTCACGCTGTCCGCCAAGACCCCTGCCGCCCTCGACCGCCTGGTCGAGAAGTGGCGGGCGTTCCTCGCAGAGCCCAATCGTCAGCTCGACCTCCGCGACGCGGCCTTCACCACCCAGGTCGGTCGCGAGGCCTTCGAGCATCGGCTCGCCAT
>JBGSJD010000317.1:0-2384 GCA_041742195.1 Hyphomicrobiaceae bacterium | reverse complement strand
GAGGGGGCCGCTGACGGGACGGTGGCGGTGATGGCCTGCGGCGCCGCGTGGCGCGCGACGCGGACCTTGAGCCCGTCCCGCTCGATCTCGATTTCCGTCAGGCCGTTCTCGTTCAGCAGCTTCGCGAGATCGCGAATGAGTGCGCGCTCCATGCCGTCCTTTTCTTTCGCGTCCTTGGCCATGCTCTCTTCCGCAGGATGTTTCTCTGACGCGCGCCGGCCTGTCAGGCCGGCGCCTTGTGGGCGGCGCTCTTGCGCGCCACGATCCGCGCCAGCCCATCCAGGGCCAGCAGATAGCTGTCTACGCCGAAGCCGCACACGACCCCGACCGAGCCGAGCGAGACGTAGCTGTGATGCCGGAAGGACTCGCGCCGGAAGACATTCGAGAGATGCACCTCGATGGCCGGCAGTTCGGCGGCATTGAGCGCGTCCAGGATCGCCACCGAAGTGTGCGTCAGCGCACCCGCGTTGAGCAGGATGCCGCATGCCTTGGTCCGCGCCTCCTGGATCCACGTGACGAGGTCGCCCTCGTGGTTCGACTGGCGGAAATCTATGGTCAGGCCGAGTGCATCGGCCTTCGCGCGCAACTGAGCCTCCACGTCCCCGAGCGTATCGCGGCCGTAGACCTCCGGCTCCCGAAGCCCAAGCATGTTGAGGTTCGGACCGTTGAGCACGAAAACGGGTCTGGCTGTCGTCACCTGGTGAGGGCTCCCGTCGCGGCGCGCGCCCTGCCCAATTGATCGGCGGTCAGGCGCAAAGCTGGACGGGTGTAACAGCTTTCGTGCCGGCGCGAAAGGGCGCCGGCCGAGCGTTTGGCAGCTCTCGCGCCGGGCCTGATCCGGGTCAGCAGACGCTACAACCGGACTTCCGGATGTCGGCCACGTGGCCCTTCAGCTGGTCGAGCAGATTACCGGGAGCGCCGGGGATGGCGCGGTCGCCGACGAGGAAGTGGGGGGTGCCCTGGATGCCCATGCTCTGGGCCAGCTGGCGCACGGTGTTGATTTCCCCGCTGACGGCGTCCGACGTCATGTCCTTCTTCAGCTTGGCCATGTCGATGCCGCCGAGCTTCTCGACGGCTTTCAGGGCGGTCTGCTCGTTCACCTCGCCGCGAACGGCGAGGAGCGCCCGGTGCACGGGCCAGTACTTGTCCTGGAGGCGCGCCGCCAGTGCCACTCGGGCCGCTTCTTCCGAGCCTTTCGAGAGGATCGGCAACTCCTTGAGGATCAGCTTCACATTGCTGTCCTGCTCGATCAGCTTGGCGATGTCGCTGAAGGCGCGCTTGCAGTAGCCGCAGTTGTAATCGAAGAACTCGACCACCGGCACGTCGCCCTTCGGGTTGCCGGCGATCGGCGCATCGGCGCGCCGGAACAACTCGGCGGCATGAGTCTGGAGCGCGGCCTTGAGCTTGGTGGCCTGCAGCTCCTCCATCTTGGACTCGAGCGCACTCTGCACCTCGAGCATCACCTCGGGGTTCTTGAGCAGGTAGTCCTTGATGATGGTCTCGATGGCCGCTTTCTGGGCGTCGTCGAAGGGCGCGGGCTTGTCCTGCGCCATCGGCGTGGAAACGCCTGCGAGGAAGCCGACCGCAGCGAGGGTCGCGACCAAACCGCGACGAAAGCCGGCGCGCCGGCCGATGTGAACTGTCATTTGGAACCTGTCAGCTATGCGTCGATGCGCTGTGTCGAACGGGTCTATAGCGTGCCTTTAGGCGGCTTGTAACTCACGATATCGCCAGCCCGCAGTCCCTCGGGCGAGCCGGCACGAAGGCCCCGCTGCGCGCGTTTGGCGAAAATCTGGGCCTGCTTGATGTTGCCCTCCAGAAAATGCGCTTCCGCGATCGAGAGATCCGCCTCGGCGACCTTGCCCTGCTTGGCGTAGCCGCTGGCGAGCAGTCGGTAGCCCTGCGGGTTCTTGTCGGCGACGAGCGCTTTCCGGACGAGCCCGATCGCCTCCGTCACATTCTGCGGATCGCTCTCGCAGTCGAGCGCCTGCGCCAGCCGCACGGCGATGAGCGGCGCATTCCCCGCGAGCCGCAGCGCGGTCCGTAGTGACCCGATCGCCTCCCGCCCACGGCCCGAGCGCATCAGGAAATCGGCGCGAAGCTCATGGAAGTAGGCGTTCTGCGGCTGATCCTTGATGAGCTTGTCGACCTCCGGCAGCGCCGCGTCGATGCCACGGCCGAAGAACGTTGCGATCGTGCGGGCGTAGCGCGCCGGCAATGATTGGTCGCTGGCGCGGTACCGGTTGAACACAACTTGCGGCCGATCGAGGTATCCCGCGAGCTTGGCCCGCATGAGATCGTGGCGGAGCTGCAGCTCGGGCTGGTCCTTCGCCGTCGCAAAGGGGCTCTGCGCCACCCGCTCGCGCAACTGCGCCAGCCGCGCC
>JBGSJD010000316.1:0-3467 GCA_041742195.1 Hyphomicrobiaceae bacterium | reverse complement strand
CTCGCCGATCGGGTTCGCGGACAAGGTGGCCGCCCGCATCGCCGCCATCACCGGGCTCGCGTTCACGACGGCGCCGAACAAGTTCGAGGCGCTGGCCGCGCACGACGCGATGGTCATGAGCCATGGCGCCATCACGACCGTCGCCATGAGCTGCTTCAAGATCGCCAACGACATCCGGTTCCTCGGCTCGGGGCCGCGGGCCGGGCTCGGCGAACTCTCGCTGCCCGAGAACGAGCCAGGCTCGTCGATCATGCCGGGCAAGGTCAATCCGACGCAGTCCGAAGCGCTGACGCAGGTGGCGGTTCAGATCCACGGCAACAACGCCGCCATGACCTTTGCCGGAAGCCAGGGCCATTTCGAGCTCAACGTCTACAATCCGGTGATGGCCTACAATTTCCTGCAGTCGGTGCGATTGCTGGCGGACGCGGCGGTGTCGTTCACGGACAACTGCGTCGTCGGCATCGAGCCGCGGCTCGAGAACATCGCCGAGGGGCTCGCCAACTCGCTGATGCTCGTCACGCCGCTCAAGGAGAAGTACGGCTACGACCGCGCCGCCAAGATCGCCAAGACCGCGCACAAGAACGGGACGACGCTCCGCGAAGAGGCGATCAAGGACGGCATCCCGGCCGACGATTTCGATGCCATCGTGCGTCCGGAGCTGATGATCGGGCCGGGGTAGAGGACAGAGCGATCGAGGCTCTCCAAGCCCGCAGGCCGGCCTGATCGGAAAGAGGGCCGACATCGATCCTTGGCTGGTCCGCCGCTCGATGATTCGTGGCGGGCCGGCCACATTGCAATGGGGATCGGGCGGACATCCCACGACGTCGCATGCCCGGCGGGCGGTCATCTGCTAGGCTCAGGCATTCGTAACTGGTTCGCGGCATGAATGGCCGTGGACGAGTGCGGACGGGGGATCCGAAATGACCTGGACATTCGCGCCGGTGCGCGTTGCGCCGATCCTGATCGCGGCCGCGATGAGCAGCTCTGCTCTTGCGGGCGATGGCGGATACGCGCCAGAGAGCGACTTCTCAGTGGCCGTCGGCGGCATCGTCGTGGTCACGCCCAAGTACGAGGGGTCGGCCGACTACAAGGTTATTGGTGCGCCCTATCTCGCCCCCTCCTTCGGCGGCAGCGAGGGGCGGGTCCAGTTCAAGGGACCTGACGACGTCCGGTTCAGGCTTTTCGAATTCAACGGCTTCGAAGCCGGTCCCCTGGCGGGCTGGCGGTTCGGGCGCGAGGAAGACGACGCGGCGCGGCTCTGGGGTCTCGGCGACGTGGACGGCGGCCTGGTGGTCGGCGGCTATCTCGCGTACCGACTGGGCATCCTGAAGCCGTTCGTCTCGTACCATCATCAGGTGACCGGCGACGACGGCGGCGGCGTGATGCGCTTCGGCACGGACGCCATCTGGACCATGGCTCCCGGCGTCCAGATCACGGGCACCGTTGGCGCCACGTGGGCCGACGACGACTACATGGCCACCTATTTCTCGGTCACGCCGGCTCAGGCTGCCGCGTCGGCGGCGGGGCTCCCGACCTATTTCGCGGAGGCCGGCATCAAGGACATGTTCGTCGGCGCGTCAGCCAAGATCGAGCTGACCGAGGCCTGGACGCTCAATGTCATGGGTCGCTACACGCACCTGACGGGCGATGCGGCGGATAGCCCGATCGTCGAGACCGAAAGCCAGTGGACCGGAGGGCTCGGATTGAGCTACCGGTTCAACCTCAGGTGATCGCGCCCCGCACCCGCACGGAAGCCTCCGTCGGCGCCTGCGACTGACGGGCGCTTCAGACAAGCACGGTTCGTCGGGTGAGCAACGCGCTGCCTTCTCTCGATCAAGTCCGAGTGGCCATCATCGGGCTCGGCTACGTAGGCTTGCCGCTGGCGGTCTACATGGCGCGACACTATCCGGTGATCGGCTTCGACATCGACGCGCAACGGGTCGATGAGCTGAACCGGCGGCACGATCGAACGCTCGAGGTCACGGCCGACGAATTCGAGGCGGCGCGGCACCTCGATTTCTCGGCCGACCGCGAAGCGCTGCGGGCCGCCAACGTCTACATCGTCACCGTGCCGACACCGATCGACGCCGCGAACCGGCCCGACCTCACGGCTCTCGAGAAAGCCAGCGCCACCGTGGGCGGCGTGATCGCTCCCGGCAACGTCGTGATCTATGAATCGACCGTCTATCCCGGCGCGACCGAGGAGGTTTGTGTCCCGATCATCGAGCGGCTCTCGGGCCTCACCTACAATCACGATTTCTTCGCCGGCTACAGCCCCGAGCGGATCAATCCGGGCGACAAGGAGCATCGGCTTCCCGATATCCTCAAGGTCACGTCGGGCTCCACCCCGGAGGCGGCCGATCTCGTCGACGCGCTCTATGCCCGCGTGATCACGGCGGGGACCCACAAGGCGTCGTCCATCCGGGTCGCGGAGGCGGCCAAAGTGATCGAGAACATCCAGCGCGACGTGAACATCGCGCTCGTCAACGAACTGGCGCAGCTCTTCAAGCGGCTGGGGCTCGATACGAAGGACGTGCTGGAGGCCGCCGGGACGAAGTGGAACTTCCACGGCTATCGGCCGGGGCTGGTCGGCGGCCACTGCATCGGCGTCGATCCCTACTATCTGACCCACAAGGCGCAATCGATCGGCTTTCACCCGGAAATGATCCTGGCCGGGCGACGGATCAACGACGGCATGGCGCAGTGGGTGGCGCGGGACATCATCTCGCTGATGCTCAAGAAGCGGGTCGCGGTCGGCCAGGCGCGGCTGCTGGTGCTCGGCTTCACGTTCAAGGAGAACGTGCCGGACATTCGCAATACGAAGGTCGCGGATCTGGTGCGGGAGCTGGCCGAGTTCGCGGGGACCGTCGAGGTTTTCGATCCGCACGCCGATCCGGCCGAAGTGGCCCACGAGTACGGCCTCACCGTCGTCAACGAGCTGCCGGCCGGACCGTTTGACGGGCTGGTGCTGGCGGTTGGTCACGCCGCCATCCGGGCATTGCCGCAGGCGACGCTTTCGGCGCTGCTCGCAACGGAGCGCCCGAGCTTCGTCTACGACGTGAAATGGCTGCTGCCGAGCACCAGCGCGGACGGGCGGCTCTGACGCCGCCCATCGTCCACGCCATCACGCTCAGCCTTTCGGGAAGCGCGCGTCGAGCGCCTTCACACAGGCCGGGGCGAGCTTGGTCTCGTTGGTCCTGAGGCAGGGCACGATCGTCGAGCCGCCCTTGCTGTTGCGCTCGGTCGAGCAATAGAGCTTCACGTCCTCGGCGCACGACTCGCGCATGGCCTTGGCCAACGCCTCGATTTCCTTGAACGCGGAGGCGCAGGCGGGCGTGAGCTTCTCGATGTTCTCGCGCATGCAGCCGAGCCGCGCGCCGCCAGCCGCAGCCGGACAGAGACGCTCGACATCCTCCCGGCAGGCGGCGAGGCGACCGCTGCGTCCCTCTGCCGATAGTGGGGCGGCC
>JBGSJD010000315.1:0-6982 GCA_041742195.1 Hyphomicrobiaceae bacterium | reverse complement strand
GCGGCGATCAGGCGTTTGCGAAGGTCTTCCGAGAGCGGCTCTGCCATGGCGGCTGGCCTCCCTCGCCAGCCCACAGCATGAATCACTGTTCGCCCGGTTTGGGAATCCCCCAAGATTCCGCAAGATCGGAAAATGCTCTAGAGCAAATGTCTGCGATGCTTGGAAAAAATTGGTCGGAGCGAGAGGATTTGAACCTCCGACCCCCAGTCCCCCAGACTGGTGCGCTAACCAGGCTGCGCTACGCTCCGGATCTTGTGCTCGGACCCCTGCCAAAAGGCGATCGGGCCGGGCGTCGGGCGTCTGCGACGACAAGCGCGCCGCGGACGTCGGCTGCGGGGGGCAGCGTTCACGCGATGTAGCAGATCGGCGGGGGCGGCGCCAGACCTTGTTGACACGCCGCCCGGGGGTGTGCGCCGCGGGGGCCCAAGTTTTCGGCCTCGCGCTCTTGCAATCCGGATCGCGACAGGCTTTAAATGAGGCGATCGAGAGCGGGGCGCCTGCGCCTCCCTGACGAGTGCCCGGTGTCTACGGGGTGCTCCGGCCAACCGGAAGACGATGCGCACGACGACCGACAGCTCCGCGTTGACGACGACTGCGATTTGCAGCCGCAACGCGTTGCGTGCGCCGCTCCTCACCCTCCTCCTTACGTGCCCCTGAGCTTTCGAGGCTGAGGACCGACGGTCCGCAGCGGCGCTCAGGGGATCAACGACGCAGCAGCAGCGATCAAGCGCCGGCTGAGCCCCAAGGGCTGGCTGGAACGAGGACACACAATGAGCACGTCAGGCAAGCACGACACCGCCAGCATGGTGGCCGCGAACGCAGGCAAGGACCCCAAGGACCGCGTTCTGATTTTCGATACGACGCTGCGCGACGGCGAGCAGTCGCCGGGCGCGGCCATGACGATGGAGGACAAGCTCCGGGTCGCCGAACTCCTCGACGAGATGGGCGTCGACATCATCGAGGCGGGATTTCCGATTTCCTCGAACGGTGATTTCGAGGCCGTTTCGGAGATCGCCAAGCTCGTGAAGAATGCGGTCGTCTGCGGGCTCTCGCGCTCGAGCTTCGCGGACATCGACCGGGCCGGCGAGGCCGTACGCCATGCCGTGAAGCCGCGTATCCATACGTTCATCTCGACGAGCCCCGTCCATCGCAAGTGGAAGCTGCAGATGGACGCCGACCAGGTCGTGGCGGCCGTCGGCGCCAGTGTGGCGCGGGCGCGGAGCTACACGGACAACGTCGAGTGGAGCGCGGAGGATGCGACGCGGACGGAGCGCGACGTGCTGCTCCGGTGCTGCGAGATCGCGATCAAGCAGGGCGCGACGACGATCAACATTCCCGACACGGTCGGGTACTCGGTGCCGGAAGAATACTACGAGCTGATCAAGATGCTCCGCGAGACGGTGCCGGGCGGCGACAAGGTCGTGTGGTCGACGCACTGCCACAATGACCTCGGCATGGCGGTCGCCAATTCGCTCGCCGGCGTGCGGGCGGGAGCGCGGCAGATCGAGTGCACGATCAACGGTCTCGGCGAGCGGGCCGGCAATGCCGCGCTCGAGGAAGTCGTCATGGCGATGAAGGTGCGCGGCGACATTCTCCCCTATTGGACGGAAGTCGATTCGACGAAGTTCACGCGCGCCTCGAAGCTGGTGGCGGCCGTGTCGGCGTTTCCGGTGCAATACAACAAGGCGGTCGTCGGGCGGAATGCGTTCGCGCACGAGAGCGGCATCCATCAGGACGGGATGCTGAAGAACGTCGAGACGTACGAGATCATGAAGCCGGAGACCGTTGGGCTCTCGAAGTCGACGCTGTCGCTGGGCAAGCTCTCGGGGCGGGCGGCGTTCAAGGACAAGCTGAAGCAGCTCGGCTATGAGCTCGGCGACAACGCCTTCCAGGACGCCTTCCGGCGATTCAAGGATCTGGCGGACAAGAAGAAGCTGGTGTTCGACGAGGACATCGAGGCGCTCGTCGATCAGGAGGTCGCGACCCAGTTCGACCGGATCAAGCTGGTCGGGCTGTCGGTCTCGGCGGGCACCGGTGCGCCGCCCAAGGCCTCGGTGACGCTCGAGGTCGATGGTGTGGAGACCACCAAGGACGCGAGCGGAGACGGGCCGGTCGATTCGATCTTCAAGGCGATCAAGGCCGTCGTTCCGCACGAGGCGCGGCTGCCGCTCTACCAGGTCATGGCCGTGACCGAGGGCACGGATGCGCAGGCCGAGGTGATGGTGCGGCTCGAGGAGAACGGCAAGGAAGTGACGGGCCGCGGCGCCGATACGGACACCATGGTCGCCTCGGCGCGGGCCTACGTGACAGCGCTCAACAAGCTCCTGATGAAGCGGCAGCGCGGACCCAACGCCCAGGCCATGGCATCCTGAAATCGTGCTGCGAGGGGCTTGCCGCCCCTCGCGGTGCCGACGTTGCCGTGTTCCGGGTCGGGCGGAGGTCATGAGCGGTATCGACATCGCGCTCCGGCTGCTCGGGGCGTTCTACATCGTGGCGGGCCTGCTGGTGGTCCGGGCCTTCGCCATGTCGCGTCTGCTCGACCATGCGATCGAGCGCCTGACCGGGGAGCGGGACGGACGGGCGGCAGCCATACGTGCGGCGTGGAACGTCGCCACGGCGGTGTTCACGTTCGCCGGCGGCATGGCGCTCCTGCTGCTCTGGGAGGGGGCGGCGGTCCTGTTCGCCGCCTCGCTGGCGTGGCAGGCGCTCTACATCGGATGGGTTGCACCTCGCCTTCTCGATCCGGCCGATCCGCCAGACCCCGAGGGACGCCAGCAGTCGATCAACGCGGCGGCGATCTATTCGGCGGCGACGGGGTGGGTGCTCTGGGCGTGGTGGCACGAACGGCTCCGGTCGTTCGCCGACCTGTCGGTCGTGGAGGCGTTCGTCGGCGTGGCATCGGTCGCCGGCCTGACCGGATATGCGGTGTGGGTCGGGTTGCGGCCGGCGTCCGGCGACGACTGAGCGACGTTGTCTCATCGTCAGCGGCGAAGGCAGACCGGATCGGACTTTGCCACGATGCCGTGCTAATCTTTCGCCATGACCGCCGTCACCCGCAACCGCCCTGCCACCTACGCCGATCTGGAGGCGCTGCCGGCCCCTATGGTCGGCCAGATCCTTTACGGCGCGCTCCACGCCCATCCGCGGCCGGCGCCGCGCCATGGGCTTGCCGCAACGGTGCTGACGGAAGAGATCGTCGGTCCGTTTCAGCGCCGGCGCGGTGGCGGTCCCGGCGGCTGGGTGTTCATCGTCGAGCCGGAATTGCACCTCGGCCCTCACGTCGTCGTGCCGGACATCGCCGGCTGGCGGCGCGAGCGGCTGCCGCGGCTCCCCGATACCGCGTTCATCGAGACGCCGCCGGACTGGGTGTGCGAGGTGCTGTCGCCTTCGACGGTCCGCATCGACCGCACCGACAAGCTCGCCATTTATGCAGAGTTCGGCGTCTCCCATGCCTGGTACGTGGACCCCGATGCGCGCACGCTGGAGGTCTTCGAGCTGGCGGGTGGGAAGTGGCTGCTCGCCGCCACCTTCAAGGATGCCGATCCCGTGACGGCCCCGCCGTTCGCGGAGCACACCTTCGCGCTCGACGTGCTTTGGCCGGACGAGGCTGTGTGAAAGATGGCGCGCACGCCCCGCGACACGTGGGCGGATAATGTGCTAAGCGCAGGTCGATAGGCCGACCAAGGGAGTGTCGGGCGCACTATGGCGCGAGTTTTCTCCGACGACATCGCGATCGATCTCGGGACGGCAAACACCCTCGTGCATGTGCTTGGACGGGGGATCGTGATCGACGAGCCATCGGTGGTCGCGATCCAGAACCGGGGTGGCGTGCGAGAGATGCTGGCTGTCGGCCAGCGGGCTCGCGACATGGTGGGCAAGACGCCCGAGGCGACCGAACTCCTGCGCCCGATGCGGGATGGGGTCATTGCCGATTTCGTGGCGACGGAGGAGATGCTCCGGCAGTTCATCCGTCGGGCGAAGTCGATGCTGGGGTTCAGGCGGCCCCGCATCCTGATCTGCGTACCGGCGGGGGCGACTCCCGTCGAGCGGCGAGCGGTATACGAAACCGCTGTTTCGGCCGGCGCCCGGCGGGTGTTCCTGATCGAGGAGCCGGTGGCGGCTGCGATCGGGGCCGGGCTCTCCATCGACGATCCGGTGGCGCACATGGTCGTCGACATCGGCGGCGGGACGACAGACATCGCCGTGCTCGCCATGGGGGACGTGGTGCAGGCACGCTCGTTCCGGTGTGCGGGCAACGCCATGGACGACGCGATCTCGCGCTACATCCGGCAGGAGCATGGACTGATCGTCGGCCCGGCGAATGCCGAGCGGATCAAGGTTCAGGCCGGAACCGCCATGCGGTCGGCCGGCGCGCGGACGGCTGAGATCCGGATCAGGGGGCGGGACCGGCGTACCGGCTCGCCGAAATCCGTGGTGCTCGCGCCCGCCGATATCGCGGCGGCGCTCGAAACGTCGATCGCCGACATCGCGGACTTCATCCGGCGCGCCATCGACGACCTGCCCGGCGACATCCGGGAAGACGTGGAGGTGCGGGGGATCTCGCTGTCCGGCGGCGGGGCCATGCTGCACGGGCTCGATCGCGAGATGGAACGGCGCGTCGGGCTGGCGTTCCGGGTGCCGAAGGCGCCGATGCACTGCGTGATCGAGGGGACCGCGCGCATTCTCGAGACGCTGGGGCAGCGCCGGCATCTGCTGCTCGAGGCGTAGCGGGCCAGTGCGCATGCAAAGTTGCGCCATGTAGGGGATGCAACTTGTCCTGGCCGGGAATTCGTGCCATATGCTTCCGCTTCCGAGAACAGGCTCGTGTACGAACACCCCGCCCGGTCCGCGCGTGCGTCGACCGCGAGGCGAGGGTTCCCGGGGGCCAAGGGTCGGCGCCGTTGCGGTTCGGTGAAGCAGCCTGCACCGCCGATACCCGGCAACGATCGCCGCCAACAGAGACGAGGTTTCATATGGCTCGCGTTACCGTCGAGGATTGTGTCGACAAGGTCTCCAACCGGTTCGAGCTCGTGCTGCTGGCGGCTCATCGGGCCCGCGCCATCGCCAATGGCTCGGCGCTGACAGTGGAGCCGGAGAACGACAAGAACCCGGTGCTGGCGCTTCGCGAAGTGGCCGACCAGACCGTCTCCCCCGACGATCTCCGGGAAAGCCTCATTCATTCGATCCAGAAAAACGTCGAAGTGGACGAGCCGGAAGCCGGCTCGGCGCCGCTGCTCACGACGGATCGCCGGCCGACCCTCGGCCGTGACGATCAGAGTTCCGACATGATCGTCGACCAGATCACCATGACGGAAGAGCAGTTGCTCCGCGGAATGGAGAGCCTCACACCGTCGGAGCCATCGTCGAACGGTTCGGGTGGCGGCGGTGGCGGCGGCGGAAGCCGGGGGCGGTAAGGGCCGGCTCCGGGCGGGAGCGAGGCGCGGGGACGGCTCCTCGCCTTTCCTGCCGGGAGGGCAGGGGATGCCGCTCAGATGATGCGCCAATACGAACTCGTCGAACGGGTTCTGAGCTATGATCCCACAGCGGACGAGGCGCTGATCAATCGCGCCTACGTCTATGCGATGCGTGCGCATGGCAACCAGCGGCGAGCCTCGGGCGACCTCTATTTCTCGCATCCGCTCGAAGTGGCGGGTATTCTCACGGAGATGAAGCTCGACGACGCGACGATCGCGACGGCGCTGCTGCACGACGTCATCGAGGACACGGAAACCACCAAGGCCGAGATCGACCATCTGTTCGGGCAGGAGATCGGCGCGCTGGTCGACGGCCTGACGAAGATCAAGCGGCTCGATCTGGTGTCGCGCAAGGCAGAGCAGGCCGAGAATTTCCGCAAGCTGCTGATCGCCATTTCGAGCGATATCCGGGTGCTTCTCGTCAAGCTCGCGGACCGTCTGCACAACATGCGGACGCTCGAGCACAAGAAGCCGGAGAGCCGGAAGCGGAACAGCGAGGAGACGCTCGAGATCTATGCGCCGCTCGCCGGGCGCATGGGCATGCAGGCGATCCGCGAAGAACTCGAGGACCTGGCGTTCCGCTGGCTGCACCCGGAAGCCTATCGGGCGGTCACGGATCGGCTCGCAGCCCTCAGGGCGCGCAACAAGGGGCTGGTGGCCGAGATCTCGAAGAGCCTGACGGCGAAGCTTGCCGAGGCGGGCGTCGAGGCCGAAGTCTCGGGGCGCGAGAAGAAGGCCTACTCCATCTGGCGGAAGATGGAGAACCGGCAGATCTCGCTGGAGCAGTTGTCCGACATCTATGGTTTCCGCCTGATCGTCGCCGAGACGGGCGACTGCTATGGGTTGCTCGGCATTGCGCACACGACGTGGCGTGCGGTTCCGGGGCGGTTCAAGGACTACATCTCGACGCCGAAGCAGAACGGATACCAGTCGATCCATACGACGGTGGTGGGGCCGAGGCATCAGCGGGTCGAGCTGCAGATCCGGACGCGCGAGATGCACAGCATCGCGGAACTGGGGGTCGCGGCGCACGCACTCTACAAGGACGGCGTCAGCGATGCGGGCGCCGATGCCGCCAGGCCCGAGGCCGTGCCGGCGAAGGGGCTGGCGCTGGTGCATCAGTCGTCGCCGTATCTCTGGTTGCGCCATCTCGTCGGGACGCTGCTGCAGGGCGACAACCCGGAAGAATTCCTCGAGCATACGAAGCTCGAACTGTTCCACGACCAGGTGTTCTGCTTCACGCCGAAGGGCCGGCTCATCGCGTTGCCGCGCGGTGCGACGCCGATCGACTTCGCCTACGCAGTCCACACCGATGTCGGCAACCGGTGCGTCGGGTCGCATATCAACGGCCGGCAAATGCCGCTGACGACGCAACTGCGCAACGGTGACGAGGTGCAGATCATCACCTCGGAAGGACAGGTGCCGCCGGCGGCCTGGGAGCGTGTCGCGGTGACCGGCAAGGCGCGATCCTCGATCCGGCGGGCGGCACGGGACGCGCTCCGGCGGCC
>JBGSJD010000314.1:0-7082 GCA_041742195.1 Hyphomicrobiaceae bacterium | reverse complement strand
TCCGGCGGACCGGCGGCGAGCCGCGACGCGGCCTGTTGCGCGCGTACTTCCGCGATCCGGAGACGACGGCGGCCGTCTGGAAGGACGGCTGGTTCCACACCGGCGACCTGCTGGTCGAGACGCCGCGGTGTCTCGTCTTCGTCGATCGCAAGAAGCACATGGTCCGGCGTAGCGGCCAGAACATCTCGACGGGCGAGGTGGAGGCGACGCTGCGCACGCATCCAGCCGTGCGCGAGGTCGCCATCATCCCGGTTCCAGACGAATTGCGCGACGAGGAAGTCTACGCCTGCGTCGTGCTCAACGACGGCTTCAAGGGCGGGCCCGAGACGGCGGACGCGCTGGCGCGGCATGCGCTCGAGCGCCTCGCCTACTTCAAGATCCCGGGATGGGTCGCATTTCTCGATGCGCTCCCCACGACGTACTCCCAGAAGCTGCGCAAGGGCGCGATCTTCGGTGATGCGGACGCGCGCCAGCATCCGACGGCGGTCGACGTGCGCGCGATCAAGCAGACGCGCGGCAGGGACAGTGGCACGGCAGCGCGCTGAACACGCCGGACTCACTACTGTTTTTCAAGGCGCGCCATTTATTCCGTCAGTACGTGCCTCGCACTGCCTATTAATTGGCATTGAATGCTTGCGGTGCCCATTCAATACTCAGGTCCATAGAGAGATCTTCAAACAGCTCGGGTTATTCGGCTTTCGCTTCGTGGCTGCACGAATTTTCGTGTCGCCTCAAAACGGACGGGTCGATGCATGAGCGCGCGCCAGTGCCGATTGGCGCAAGACGGAGAGTTCGATGGACCGTGTCGTGTCGCAGTCGATCGGGAGCAGCTCGCAACTGACCGATCTTTCCATCGTCGAACTCAATTCGCTCTATGCCGCGAAATCGCTTTCGCCCGTCGATGTCACCGAGGCGACTTTGAAGCGCATCGAAGATGTCGACGCCAATCTGCACAGCTTCATCACCGTCACGGCGGGTGCCGCCCGGACAGCCGCCAAGGCGTCAGAGGAGCGCTACCGCGCCGGCACGCCGATCGGTCCGTTTGACGGCATCCCGTTCGCGCTCAAGGACAACGTCGAGACTGCGGGCATCCGCTCGACGTCGCACTCGAAGTTGCTGTTCGACAACGTGCCGACCGAAGACGCCCACGTCGCGGCCCGCCTGAAGGCCGCCGGTGGCATCCTCATCGGCAAGACGTCGACCTTCGAATTCGCGCTCGGCGGTCCATCCTGGGATCTGCCGTTTCCGCCCGCGCTCAATCCGTGGGATACGAAACACCTCCCGGGCGGATCGTCGTCGGGGTCCGGTGCCGCGGTCGCCGCACGCCTCGTGCCGGCGGCGATCGGCACGGACACTGGCGGCTCGGTGCGGTGGCCGGCAGCGGTCTGCGGCATCGCGGGACTGAAACCCACCTACGGTCGCATCAGCCGGCGCGGCGTGCATCCCAACACGTTCTCGCACGATCACTGCGGACCGATGACACGGACCGTCGCCGACTGCGCTGTCATGCTCGGCGCGTCGGCCGGATACGACCCATTCGATCCCGGCAGCATCGACGAGCCGGTTCCGGACTACAGCGCCGCCCTGACGGGATCGGTGATGGGGCTCCGCGTCGGGCTCGTGACGAACTGGTATCGGGAAGATGCGACGCCGGAGGTGACGGCCGCCGTCGACGCGGCGACCGCCGTACTCAAGGACCTCGGCGCTCGCGTCGAGGAGATCAAGCTCTCGCCGCTCTCGAACTACATCGACGCCAAGACGACGATTTCGCTCTCGGAGCTCTACGCGATCCACGAGAAGGACCTGAAGGAGCGGCCCGACGACTTCGGCTATCTGCTGAGAACACGTGTGATGGCCGGCGGGCTGATCCGGGCCGAGGACTACGTGCAGGCCATGCGCTGGCGGACGGAACTCGCCACCGAAATGATGGCCCAGTTCCGTCGCTTCGACGTGTTGGCAACGGCCGGCTGGCTCACACCGGCCGAGCCTGCCGATCCCGACGGCGTCGATTTTTTCAAGAAGCGGCAGGTGGTCACGATGCCGTTCAGCCTCGCGGGCATTCCGGCGCTGTCGGTGCCGTGCGGCTTCTCGCCGGGCGGTCTGCCGCTCGCATTCCAGATCGCCGGTCGCCCCTTCGACGAGGCGACCGTGCTCAAGGCCGGCGACGCCTATCAGCGCGCTACGGACTGGCACACGCGCAAGCCCCCCATCACCTGACGCCACGGAGCAGACCCCATGACGAGAAAGAGCGCGTCCCGCGAGGACATCACCGTCCTGGCCCGCGTCGCCGGTCTCGACTTCTCACCCAAGCACTTCGACGAACTGGTCGAGGCCTACCGGAACATCGAGCCGATGCTCTGGCGCCTTCGGCAGGGTCGTAGCCGCGCCGACGAACCGGCGCACACGTTCGATCCGAGAAAGTTCATGCCGAAGGACTGAGCCGCGGGTCTTGCCGCCGTGGCTTCAAACAACACCGAGCGGGACCAAACCCGCCGCTCACTGCCGAGGGACGAAGCGCTGGAGGTCGACCGGTCAAATCGGAGACTTGCATGCGACCCAGATGGAAGACGGTAACGGCGGCGGCGGTTCTCGCATTGCTCGCCCATTCGAGCGGCGCGACAGCTCAGGAGAAAGTCCTGCGCGTTGCGATGACGGCAGCCGACGTGCCGTTGACGACCGGGCAACCGAGTCAGGGCGGCGAAGGCCTGCGGTTCATGGGCGTCACCGTCTACGACGGGCTCGTGAACTGGGACCTCTCGAGCTACGAGAAGGCTGCCGTTCTGAAGCCCGGCCTCGCCGAGAGCTGGTCGGTCAGCGACAGCGACAAGACGGTCTGGACGTTCAAGCTGAGGCGCGGCGTCAAGTTTCACGACGGCTCGGATTTCAACGCCGATTCCGTCGTCTGGAATTTCGACAAGCTGATGAAGCGGGATTCGCCGCAATTCGACCAGGCGCAGTCGATCCAGGGCAGCCAGTATTATGGCACCATCGCCAGCTGGCGGAAAATCGATGATTTCACTGTCGAGATCAAAACGAAAAAGCCGGATTCGGTTCTGCCGTACAACCTCGCCAATCTCTATTTCTCGAGTTCCGCGAACTGGGAAAAGCTCGGCAAAGACTGGAACAAGGTCGCTTTCAGCCCCGCTGGAACCGGTCCGTGGATGCTGAAGACGCTCGTGCCGCGTGAGCGCGCGGAACTCGTCAAGAATCCCAACTACTGGGATCCCAAGCGCATCCCGAAAAGCGATCGGCTCGTCCTGCTGCCGATGCCCGACGCCAACACCCGCGTCGCCGCGCTGCTCTCCGGGCAGATCGACTGGGTCGAAGCGCCACCGCCGGACGCGATCCCGCGCCTCAAGTCGCAGGGCATGCAGATCGTGACCAACCAGTACCCGCATATCTGGCCCTATCAGATCAGCTACCTGGAAGACTCGCCGTTTCGCGACATCCGCGTCCGCAAGGCTGCCAATCTCGCCATCGATCGCGAGGGCATGGTCAAGCTGCTCGGCGGCCTCGCGACGCCGGCGAAGGGCATGATCACGAAAGGCCATCCCTGGTTCGGAAAGCCGACGTTCGACCTGCGCTACGACCCGAAGGAAGCCATGCGGCTGCTGGCCGAGGCGGGCTACAGCCCGAGCAAGCCCGCGAAGATCAAGGTGATCATCTCGCCTGCCGGATCGGGACAGATGCAGCCGCTGCCTATGAACGAGTTCGTGAAGGAGAACTTCCGCGACGTCGGCATCGACATGGAGTTCGAGGTCATGGACTGGGAGGCGCTGCGCGGCCGGCGTCGGGCCGGCGCTTGGGCTCCCGAGAACAAGGGCATGCACGGCGTCAACAATAGCTGGGCCTTCTGGGATCCGGATATCGGCCTCCTGAAGACCGCGGCCTCGTTCGAGCCTGTCCCCACGGGCTTCAACTGGGGGCGTTACAGCGACCCCAAGGCCGACGACCTGGTGACGCGCGCCAAGCTGGCGTTCGACCCCGAGGAGCAGAACAAGCTGCTCGCCGAACTGCACACCCACATCGTCGACCAGGCCATGTGGATCTGGATGGTGCACGACCTCAACCCGCGCGCGATGTCGCCGAAGGTGAAGGGTTTCGTGCAGGCCCAGAGCTGGGTTCAGGACCTGACGCCCGTCGAGATGCAGTGAACCTGTCGCCGATCCGTCCCGGCCATGTGCCGCGGCGGATCGGCCGACCGATGAAAGACGCGCGACATGCTGCTCTATCTGCTGCGCCGCATCCTCTACACGCTCCCGATCGCGATCGGCGTGTCGATGGTGTGCTTCGCGCTCATTCATCTGGCGCCCGGCGATCCGCTCAGCGCCGTCATCCCGGAAGGCGCGTCGCCGGAAGTCATCGCCGAACTCAAGGCTGCCTACGGGTTCGACCAACCCTTGCCCATCCAGTACTTCAACTGGATCTGGCGGGCCGTGCAGGGCGACTTCGGCATGTCGATCATGACGCGACGCCCGGTGCTCAGCGAAGTCGGGCCGGCCGTGGTCAACACGATGATCCTCGCCGTGGCGGCCGTGACACTGGGGTTCGGCTTCGGTGTCGGGCTCGGCATTGCGGCGGGCTACACCGCCGGCTCGGTGATCGACAGGATCGTCACCGCAATCTCGGTCAGCGGCGTCAGCGTTCCGCACTACTGGCTCGGGATGGTCCTGATCGTAATCTTCGCCGTCAATCTCGGTGTGCTGCCGGCCATGGGCATGGGTGCGCAAGGCTCGGCGACGTTCGCGCTCGACTGGGTCAGTCTTCGCCACCTCATTCTTCCGGCCATCGCCATGTCCGTCATTCCGGCTGGTATCATCGCGCGATCGGTCAGGGGCACGGTGATCGAGGTGCTCAAACAGGACTATGTCCAGACGCTGCATGCCAAGGGGCTTCCCGGCCGGCGCGTTTTCGTTCACGTCGTCAAGAATGCCGCGCCGACCGTGCTCGCGATCATGGGGCTTCAGCTGGCGCAGTTGCTCGGCGGCTCGATCCTCGTCGAGACGGTGTTCTCGTGGCCCGGGACGGGATTCCTTCTCAACACCGCGATCTTCACACGCGACCTGCCGATCCTGCAGGGCACGATCCTCGTCCTGTCGATGTTCTTCGTCGCCATCAACCTGATGGTCGATCTCCTCCAGTCCGTTCTCGATCCGAGGATCAAGCGGGCATGAGCCCTTCTCTCACGGAGCACATCCCATGGTAGCCACGACCGGCGGCCCGATCGCGAGTGATGCACCTGCGAAGGGAAGACGGCCCGTCTCGCGCAGCTTCTGGGCAACGGCGTGGCGACGGCTCTCGCAGGACAAGGTCGCGCTCGTGTGCGGCTCGATCCTGCTCATCATCCTGCTCGCGGCGATCTTCGCGCCGCTCATCACGCCATACGATCCCTATCGCACGAGCATGGCCGGGCGGCTGCTGCCAATCGGCGACGCGCGGCATTGGCTCGGGACGGACGAGCTTGGCCGCGACCTCCTCACTCGCCTCATCTACGGCGGGCGCATGTCGCTCTTCATGGGGTTCGCGCCGGTCGTGCTGGCGACCTTGATCGGCGGCTTTCTCGGCATCGTCGCCGGCTACTGCGGCGGCGCCATCAACATGCTGATCATGCGCGTGACCGACGTGTTCTACGCCTTTCCGTCGGTGCTGCTCGCGGTCGCCATCTCGGGCGTGCTCGGCGCAGGCCTCGTCAACAGCCTCGTGTCGCTGACCCTCGTCTTCACGCCACCGATCGCGCGGGTGGCGGAAAGTGTCACGACGCAGATCCGCAACCAGGACTATGTCGAGGCCGCGCGCGCGACAGGCGCCTCCGGATGGCGCATCGTCTTCGGGCACGTCCTCTCCAACGTTACGGGACCGATCCTGATCTATGCCTCGAGCATGATCAGCGTCGCGATCGTCATCGCGTCCGGGCTCAGCTTCCTCGGGCTCGGCGTCTCGCCGCCGAATGCCGAATGGGGGCTGATGCTCAACACGCTCCGGCAATCGATCTATGTCGCGCCGATGAACGCCATCCTGCCGGGCGTGATGATCTTCGTCACGTCCATGAGCATGAACCTCATCAGCGACAGCCTGCGAGCCTCGATGGATGTGAAGGTATGAGCCAGGCCGCAACGAAAGCACCCCGCACCAAGACCCTGACCGGCGCCATGCCGCGGCTCGAGGATCGCGGCGGACCAAGCCAACCGATGCTGATCGCGCAGGGGCTCAAGAAGCACTTCCCGATCAACGCCGGCTTCCTCGCGGGGCCGCCGCTCTCGGTGAAGGCCGTCGACGGCATCTCGTTCGAGGTGGCGAAAGGGGAAACGCTCGGCGTCGTCGGCGAATCCGGTTGCGGCAAGTCGACGGCCGCGCGCCTGCTGATCCGCCTGATCGAGCCCGACGAGGGCACGGTCATCCTCGACGGAGATCCGGTCGGCGTGACGCGTGGACTGACGCTGCGCGAATTGCGGCGGCGGCTGCAGATGGTGTTCCAGGACAGCTACGCCTCGCTCAATCCACGACTGACGATCGAGGACACGATCGCCTTCGGTCTCAAGGCCAACGGCATCGCCACGTCGGCCGCGGTCAAGCAGGCGCGGCGATCGCTGGATCTCGTCGGGCTCAGCCCGGACATGTTCGCGCAACGCTATCCGCACGAGCTTTCCGGCGGGCAGCGGCAGCGCGTGAACATCGCGCGGGCGCTGGCGCTCGAGCCGCGGGTGGTGATCCTCGACGAATCCGTTTCCGCGCTTGACAAGTCGGTCGAGGCGCAGGTTCTCAATCTGCTGCAGGATCTCAAGGCACAGCTCAACCTGACGTACATCTTCATCTCGCACGACCTCAACGTCGTGCAGCACGTGAGCGATCGTGTGCTGGTGATGTATCTCGGGAAGGTCGTCGAGGTCGGGCCGGTGGAAGAACTCTACACCCGGCCGCAGCATCCCTACACCGTGGGCCTTTTGTCGTCGCGCCTTTCCATGAGCCCGCGACGGCGCATCGTGACGCCGCCGCTCACCGGCGATCCGCCGAACCCGATCAATCCGCCGTCGGGCTGCCGCTTCCGGACGCGCTGCCCGATCGCGGAGGACCTGTGCGGGGCA
>JBGSJD010000313.1:0-4932 GCA_041742195.1 Hyphomicrobiaceae bacterium | reverse complement strand
CGACGTGTTCCTGACCAAACCCGGGCCGCTGGTCGAGACGATGCGCGCCGCGGTGCGCGCCGAGACCGGCCGGGAGCCCGTGCTCAGCACCGGTGGCGGCACCTCTGACGCCCGCTTCATCCAGGCCTGCTGCCCGGTCATCGAGTTCGGGCTGGTCAACCAGACCATCCACGCGGTCGACGAGCGGTGCCCGGTTTCCGACCTGACGCGGCTGACGGCGATCTACGAGCAGTTCATCTCCGGCTATTTCGGCGGGCTCCGGTAGGGTGTCGTCGGGCTGGACCGGCGCGGTCTCCGGTTGACATATCGCATGGCGCACGGCGGAATGGGCCCTGTAGATGCATTTTCCAGGATGTCGATCGGATCGAGAACAGATCGCACCTCAACACACCTCTGGAGAGGAACCCATGGCCTACACGCTCGAACAGCTGGCTTCCGACATCAAGGCGACGCTCAAGGCCGATCCCGGCAATGGCGGCAAGGAAAAGGTCTGCGAGCTCGTGTCCAAGGCTTGCCTCGACGGCGAGTTCGTCGCCAAGCACCTGACGGCCGAGCAGTGCAAGCCGCGCAAGGTGCTCTACGAGGACCCGGAGATGGGCTTCTGCATCTGCGGCCATGTCTACTCCGACAAGGCCGAAGGCAACCCGCACGACCACGGCCACAGCTGGGCGATCTACGGCCAGGCCGTCGGCATGACCAAGATGACCGACTGGACGATCGTGAAGAAGGGCGAGGGCGCCGATCCGACGCTGGTGAAGCCCGAGCGGGTCTATGAAATGAAGGCCGGCGATGCCCGCTACTATCCGGTCGGCTTCGTCCACTCGCCGAACCGGCAGGAGCCCACCAAGCTGGTGCGCATCGAGGGCGCCAACCTCGATCACGTGAAGCGCTCGAACATCAAGGCGGCCTGATCCCAGGCGCCAGGACCCGACGTGTGAAACGGGGCGGATCGCAGCAGCGGTCCGCCTTTTTCGTTGGCGCCGGGCTGGTCATTTGACCGGGCGCCTGCTGCCGGCGAGCAACAGGCGCGGCGGGTGTTCCGTGGCAAGATCAGGGGATGAACTGGAGTGAGCTTCTGGCTCGGTTGGTTTCCGAGCTTCAACATGTGCTGCGTGACGACCAGACCGCCCGGATGGCCGCGTGGATCTGCCTCGGCGTGCTCGCGTCCATCACCGTCTCGACCGTGCTGGTCGCGAAGAGCCGGCGGCGGGCCGTGCCGGCCGACCTCGGAGAGCCCGGCATCAGCGTCGTGCCCGACCGGGACTGGGGTGACTGGGGGCGGACGATCCCGCACGCACGCGGCGCGGCAGACGGAAACGAGCCGCGCTGGCCGATCGACAGTGTGCTCCCCAAAAGGATGACCTGGACGGTCGTCCTTGCCATCGTGCTGGCGATCGGCCTCTGGCTGGCGGGCTTCGCGCTGGCGCCGAACATTCCGGCGTTCCTCGCGTCACGCGAATGGCAGGTCCAGCCCCTCTACTTCGCGGCCCACGTCATCATCACGCGGTTGTTCGTCTTGGCCTACACCCGGGGCTTCGAGCGCGGCGTGTCGCATCTCGCCGTGCCGGACACCGAGGTGCACTCACTGGTCGATCGCGTGCTCGGATTGCCGGGCGCCCTGCTGGCGTTCGCGATCGCACTGCCGTTCGTGGCGTTCGACTTCCTCTATCTTCTCAGCCCGCGCTACGAGCGGGTCGGCGGCGCCGATGCCGTGCAGCCGATCGACTATCTGATGTGGGGCGTCTGGTCGGTGGAGTGGTTCCTCAATGCCTTCATCTGGGTCGTTCTGATCGGCTTCCTGATCAAGTCCGCCTGGGTGATCCGGCGGTACCCGTTCCGGGCGCCGGTCGAGATCGTGCTGCATGACAAGCACTACAAGCCGTTCCTGCAAATGAGTGCGCAGGGCGCCACGGCGATGTTCGTGTTCACCGCCGTGACCGTCGGCTACATCTGGTACACGGGCGGGGAACTCACGGACTATGCCGGCCTCATCATCACGGCCGGGCTGCTGTTGCTCGGGTTCCTGCCGCCGTGGCTGCTGCTGAAGGCCAAGGTCCGGCGCGCCGTCGACGACGAAACCTCGGCGATGCGCCAGAAGCTCCTGAAAAACCTGCAACTGGCCGAGGCGGAGGCCAGCGCGGCGGTGCTGCACGGCCGGCAACATGCGGGCGCCGACATGCGCTCGCTGGAGCACCGTCTCGACGCCGCCGTGGCGATCCTGCGGATCTCCTACCTCGAGGGGCGCAACCAGAACCTCGGCCAGACCGAGGCGCGGGCCATCATGATCCGCATGTTGGCGCCAGCCGCTTCGATCGGCTGGCAGCTCGCCAAGTCGCACGGGCATCTGATCACAGAGCTGCAGACCTACGTCGCCCGGATCATCCAGTAGCGGCGACGGGCGCTCAGATGCGCGCGACGCGCATGTTGTTGGTGGAGCCCTGCCGCCCGAACGGGATGCCGGCCACGATCACGATCCGATCGCCGGGCTTGGCGAAGCCTTCCGACACGGCGCAGGCCTTGGCGTGTTCCACCATGTCGTCGTAGGTCTGGATCTCGGTCGAGACGACGCTGTGATTGCCCCAGAGCAGGGCGAGACGACGCGCCGTCAGTGGCGACGGCGAGAGCCCCAGAATTGGCACCGCCGGGCGCTTGCGCGCGGCGCGCAAGGCGGTCGTCCCGCTCTGCGTGTAGGCGACGATGGCGGTGGCTCCGATGGCATCCGCGACGTCGGCCGCCGCGGCCGCAACGGCATGGGCCGTCGTGTGCTCCGGGCTCGGCTGGAGAGCGTCGATGATCGAGCGGTAAAGCTTGTGGGACTCGGTGTGCTCGATGATGCGGTTCATCATCGAGACCGCCTCGACGGGCCAGTCACCCGACGCGGACTCCGCGGACAGCATCACCGCGTCGGCGCTGTCGTAGATGGCGGTCGCCACGTCCGACGCCTCGGCGCGGGTCGGCGACGGCGACTTGATCATGGATTCCAGCATCTGGGTGGCGACCACGACCGGCTTGCCGGCATGCCGGCACAGACGAATGAGTTCCTTCTGGCGGCCCGGTACGTCCTCGGGCGGGATTTCGACGCCGAGGTCACCACGCGCCACCATGACGGCGTCGACCAGCGCGACGATCTCGTCCATTCGGCCGAGAGCGGCGGGCTTCTCGATCTTGGCCATCACGCCCGCGCGGCCCTTGATGATGCCCTGCGCCTCGATCACGTCGGAGGGGCGCTGGACGAAGGACAACGCCACCCAGTCGACGCCCATGCCGAGGCCGAAGTCGAGGTCGGCGCGGTCCTTTTCGGTCAGCGGCGAGATGGAGAGTTCCGTCTCCGGCAGGTTGACGCCCTTGCGATCTGAGACCGTGCCGCCGATCACGACGCGGGCGCGGATGCGGTCCTTGCCCGGTTCCACGCACTCGAGCTGCAGCTTGCCGTCGTCGATCATGATGCGGTGGCCCGGCATCATGTTCTCGAACACTTCCGGGTGCGGCAGCGCCATCGACGTGGCGTCGCCCGGTTCGCGGTCGAGGCGGAACTCCAGCATGTCGCCCGACTTGATCACCACCGGGCCGTTCTTGAGCGTGCCGATGCGGATCTTCGGGCCCTGGAGGTCCTGAAGAATACCGATCGGCCGCCCTTTCTTCGCCTCCAGCGCGCGAATCGCGTCGAGGCGGCGCTTGTGGTCTTCCTGCGTGCCGTGACTGAAGTTCAGGCGAAACACATCGGCGCCGGCGTCGAACAGTTTCTCGATCATGGCGGGATCGGAGCTGGCTGGGCCAAGCGTCGCGACGATCTTGGCCTTGCGTTCACGGCGCATGCTCGAACCTCCATTGCTGCCAGAGCGGTGTGTTACCGGCCTGTCGATAGCACGCTTCCGTGTCACAGCCCACCCGGGCGGCACGATGGGCGGCACGATGGGCGGCTCTGGCATCAGGACGGTTGGCAGAGGCGCGTTCCGGGGTCTAGCATCCCACCCAAGGCCCAACAAAAGCCGATCGGGAGACGCCCATGCTGACCGCGGAGCAGGTCGATTTTTACAACGAGAATGGCTACCTCATGGTGCCGGACGCGCTGACGCCGAAAGAGGTGGCCGAGCTGCGCCACATGGTCGACGAGATCGTCGCGGGCGCCAGCAAGGTGACCACGCATACCGACATCTACGATCTCGAGGACGGCCACACCGCTTCGGCACCTCGCGTCCGCCGGATCAAGACGCCGCACAAGCACTTCGACTACTTCAAGCGGCTCGTTCGCAATCCACGGCTGACCGCCATGCTCGCGGCCCTGATCGGGCCGAACATCCGGCTGCATGGCTCCAAGCTCAACATGAAGTCGGCCGGCTACGGCGCGCCCGTCGAATGGCATCAGGACTGGGCCTTCTACCCACACACCAACGACGACGTGCTCGCGACGGGCATCCTGCTCGACGATTGCGACATCGAGAACGGGCCGATGCTGATGATCCCCGGCTCGCACCGGGGGCCGCTCTACGACCACCACTCGGATGGCGCATTCTGCGGCGCCATCACGGGCGAGCTCAACCAGATCGACTTCGGCAAGGCCGTGCCGCTCACCGGCAAGGCCGGCTCGATGTCGATCCATCACGCGCGCACGCTGCACGGCTCGGCGCAGAACACGTCGACGAAGCCGCGCCGCCTGCTGCTTTTCGAATATGCCGCCGCAGATGCCTGGCCGCTGATGGGCGTGCCGGATTTTGCCGAGTTCAACAGCCGTATCGTGCTCGGCGAGCCGACCGTGCAGCCGCGCGTCCGGCCGGCGCCGGTGCGCATTCCGTTGCCGCCCGCGTCGTCGCAAGGCTCGATCTACGAGAACCAGCGCGGGGCCAAGGTCCGGTATTTCGGGATGAAGGCGGCGGAGTAAACCGGTGCGCGGACTGGTGCAGGCGGCACCGGCTCAGCGCGGCCGCCTGCCCC
>JBGSJD010000312.1:0-3261 GCA_041742195.1 Hyphomicrobiaceae bacterium | reverse complement strand
GGCACGGCCGCCGCGCACCCGGCTGCAGCGAGGGCGATGGCGAGGGCGGCGAGGTGCGGCAGGCGCATGAAAGCTCCGCGTGAAACCAGAACGTGTTTATCGGCCCGGAAAATGGCTGCGTCGCGGCAACAGGGCAACGTGGCGTGAAGGCGGCGTTTTACCGCTGGCGTGCCGCGCGCTAAGAAGAGAGCAGGAAATGATGATCAGGGAGCAATCGCCGATGCCGCAAGAGATCACCAACGGCTTCAAGAAAATGCTGGAGAAGGCCAAGTCCGAGATCGAGGAGATCGAGGCCACCGATGCCGTGAAGCTCGCCGGCCGGGACGATGTCGTGCTGGTCGATCTGCGCGATCCTCGCGAGCTAGAGCGGGAAGGCAAGGTCCCGGGCGCCTTCCACTGCCCGCGCGGCATGCTCGAATTCTGGATCGATCCCGAGAGCCCCTATCACAAGGCACAGTTCGCCGAAGACAAGAAGTTCGTGTTCTTCTGCGCCGCGGGATGGCGTTCTGCGCTGTCGGCCAAGACCGCCCAGGACATGGGGTTGAAGCCGGTGGCGCACATCCTCGGCGGGTTCAAGGGCTGGAAGGAAGCCGGCGGCCCCGTCGAGGCCTACGAGATGAAGCCAAAGAAGGGGTAGTGGCGTCGGGCATCACCCCGCCATGTGCTGCTCCCGATTGCGGCATGACGCCGACACCTCGAGCCGTGGGGTGAGCGTCAACCGCGCATGATCATTGGTGCTCGACGGGGCCCGTGTGGCACCGCCGGACGCCATGGCGTGAGCGCCTGCCATGTTTTCGTCGCTGTAGGCCGTAGGTTGGGCGGCCTGGTCCTGTCGAACTGGAAGGCTTTATGACACCTCGCACGAAAGCGCTCGGCGACTGGCTTGCGAGTGATCGGGCCCGCCTCGTCGTGCGATGGCTGACGACCATCCTGCTGGTTGCGGCGGGAACGGCGATAACGTGGTCCTATTTCAGTCGCCCGACCACGCTGAAGGTCGCAGTGGGACCGGCCGGAAGCAAGCGCGAGGCGTTCGTCGGGGCTTTGGCTCGATCGCTCGTGGAAGCCAGGGCCCCTGTCCGCCTGAAGTTGGTGCCGGTGAAAGGAAGTGCCGAAGCGGCTGCGCTGCTCGAGGCCGACAAGGTTCAACTCGCGGTCGTGCGGAGCGACGAGCCGCGGATCGCCGACGCCCGCTCCATCGTCGTCCTCGATCGCCGATCGCTCGTGCTGGCCATGCGCGGCGACCCCAAGGCCAAACTCGCGGCCGCGAAGGATGCGACCGCCGAATCCCCGGAATCGGCCGAGGATTCGACGGCGACGATGAGTTCGTTCGCCCCGGAACGGCTCGCCGGCAAGCGGTTGCTGGTCGCTGTCGACGAATTGGGATCGAACCTCGCGCTCGTACGCCGACTTCTGGCCCACTCTGGCCTCGTCGAGCCCGGCATCTCGATCCGCGAGGCCCCGGCCGACGCGATTGCGACCGAAATGGCGGCGGGACGGGCGGACGTCGCCGTTTATCTCCTCGACCCGTCCGAGACCACGACGCGTGCCACGATCGCGCAGCTGACGGAAAAGCTGGCCGGCGCGGTCCTCGTCGGCGGGGTGCCGTCGTCCGAAGGGCTCGCCGCGATCTATCGCGATGTCGCCTCGACCACGCTGGCGCCCGGTGTCTTCGGTGGCATCCACCCATCGCCGGCCGAAAAGATCACCACGGTCGCGATGACCGACGAACTCGTCGCCGAAAGCGACATGTCGGACGCCATCGGAGCCCAATTGACGCGGGCGCTTCTGGACAAGCGCGGCCGCATGTTGGCCCAGAGCACGGCGTTCGAGCTCGAAGCGCCGCCGCTCGATGCGTTGCGCCGCTTCATGCCGCATGCGGGCGTGTCGGCCGTGATCAACGAACGCTCGACGTCGTTCCTCGAGAAGTATTCCGATCAGATCTGGCTCGCCCTGTTCGCCGTTGGCCTGCTCGGCTCGTCGCTCATGAGCCTCGGCAACCGTCTCGGCCTGTCGCGCGGCTCGCAGACGGCGAAGTTGCTCAGCGAGGTCGATCGCCTCGGCGAGAGCATTGAGGCATCCACCACGGTCGAGGAAGTCGACGCGATCCGCCGACGCATCCGCGAACTGGCGCGCGCCGGCATCAAGAATGTCATGCGGCGCGGGCTCGATGCGAACCACCCGAGCCACCCGACACACTGGTTCGAGTTCCTCGACGAAATGGCCGAGCGCCGCCGCAGCGAGATCGAGGCCGCCTCGCCTAGTCCGCCAGAAACGAGCGCACCACTTCGATCTGTCCTGGGACGTTGAGCGCCGGCGCGTGTCCGCAGCCGTCGATTTCGACGATACGGGCGTGAGGCCCCGACGTGCTCATTCGCGTCGCATCGGCCGGAAGCAGCAGATCCGACGCCACCCCTCGCAGCACCAGCGTATCGGCGGTTATGCGCTCCCAATGCGCCCATTGCTCGTAGTCGTCGGGATGCACGAACATCTGGCGCACGATCGCCGGGTCGTAGTGCGTGGTGATCTTGCCGGACGGGAGCCGGCGCAGCGACGTCTCGGCCATGTGCCGCCACTGCGTGTCCGTGTGGTGGCCGAACGGTGTGTAGATCACTTTGAAATAGTCCTCGAGCGCCGTCACCGTGGCGAACTCTGGCGGCGTGCCGACGTAGGCCTTGATGCGCTCGAACGGCGCCGTCGGGAACGTCGGGCCGATGTCGTTGATGACGAGCTTCCCGATCCGGCCGGCGAGCGTGGTCGCCGCCACCCGGATGCCGAGTGCGCCGCCCATCGAGGTCCCGACCCAGTCGATGGACCGGAACCCGAAGGTCTCGACCAGCGCCGCGGCCTGGCGGGCGTAGGCGTCGAGGCAATAGTCCTCGTCCGGCCGGTCGCTCCACTCGGAGAGCCCGCGTCCGATGGTATCAGGGCAGATGATGTGAAAGCGGTCGGCCAAGGCCGCGGCGATGGTGTCGAAATCCCGCCCCGTCCGCGCGAGGCCGTGCCACATGACGAGCGGGCGCGATCCGGACTGCCCCCACTCCGTGACGTGCATCTCGCGTTCGAGGATCTTGACATAACGCGAGCGGGGCTGGCCTGCTGGCCATGACGCATCGGAAGGCGGCGGCATCTGGGTCTCCGTCGATCTGGCGCTCGCGGGAAGTCTGTCACGCCTTGGCGCCTTCTGCCAACGGGCCGCCCGCCCGCTCGGACTTTGCCGCTCGCACCGGAAGGACGCACGCCGCGCATGCCCTACGCTTTCGG
>JBGSJD010000311.1:0-6089 GCA_041742195.1 Hyphomicrobiaceae bacterium | reverse complement strand
GCTTCCCGCCTGCACCACGGCGCGCCAGCCGCGCTCCAGCGTCCGCTCGAGCAGCGCCGGCAGGACCCGCTCCAGCGGATGCCGGTCGAGATGATAGAACAGCACCTCAGTGGCGGTACCGCTTTCCGTCGCCGCATCCTTGGTCATGGTGCACCCGATCTCACGGCAGAACAGGCGGATTGCGGGACTAGGCCACGCCCGCTCTATGAGGTTCGCGCCTGCTCCCTATTGAATCCGGTCTTCGGTCCCCCATATGGCGTGATCCGGAGCGGCGCCAGATGGCAGGGCTGACGCCCGTGCGGGCGGGTCGAGGGCGAGTGCTTCCGTAGCCTCGCCATCCCCGCCCGCTGACGCCCCGGACCGCGATTGGACGACCGACGTTGATTTCTACCTTACGCCTCCGACGCCGCGTTTCCAAAGTGCTGCGCATGTTCAAGCTACCGGCCGTTCGACGCAGCAGCAATGCTTGTGCTCCCCCGTCAGTGACGCTACATAGCCGGGCTCAGGGCGGGTAGCTCAGTGGTAGAGCATCTGACTTTTAATCAGATGGTCGAGGGTTCGATCCCCTCCCCGCTCACCAATGAAATCAAATACTTACCAATTAACGACCGCTTCCCGAGACTGCTCCGGCTAACATCGGGATAACTTTTTCCTGCGCATTGTCGGCGGAATCAGTGGGTCGAGAGCACACCGGCTAACTTGCATGATCAACGCTCACTTACTTGCTCAAGCAAGCAACGCTTGGCCGGGCGATCGTGACCGGCAGAATGGCGCTCATGGAGCGCCCGATTGCCTGCCTTTCAGCTACACCACCGCCTGGCTCGCCTTAGCGGCTGCGGTGAAGATCGCCTTCGGATGGCTCGTCAGGAGCTGCAGTCGGCGCGCGTGTCCTGCGTGACGCCAGTCTCGGCGCACAGCATCACGGCACCGATCTCAGTGACCAGCTCTTCCGCGGCGTAGGCCTCCCTGCCGAACCTCGTGGTGAGATCGCGGTCGCAGCGGCTCTTATGGCCGGTCCAGTCCGTCAGCTCGTACAGCAGCACGGCATCGTAGCCAGCGACACAGCGCTTGCCGTCATCGTCGGTGCTCTCCGGATCGGGATCGACGTCGTACTCCTTGTAGAAGATGACGAGTTCGGATTTCGCGCCCTTAAAATCCTGAGACGGCAACGTCGTGCGGGTTCGAGTCCCGCCGTCCGCACCAAATTAATCAATTGGTTGGGAAGCATCCACGTCCGGCGCGAAGTCTCTCGAAGGCGCCTAGCGACCATCTAGCAACCAAGTAGCTGCGCGTTATAGTCGCCGACGACCCGAAGGCTTGCAGGAGGGTGGGGAAGGTTCTCAGCAGCGGCATCCAGACCAGAGCCCAAGCCGAAGGTCGGTCGGCGCAAACGACGACTTCGATACGGAGGCCATCGACAAGGAGCAGGGAGAGCGCACCGGCAGGAGCCAGGGGTTCATCTTCCCATACGACGGCCGCTCGGTCGGCGCCGCGTTCCGGCGCGTGTGCCGTGATCTGGCGATTGAGAATCTGCACTTCCACGACCTGCGTCAAGAAGCGATCAGCCGGCTCTTCAAGGCCGACTGGGACATCCAGAACGTCGCCATGGTCTCCATAAGGACTCTGGAAGATGCTGCAACGCTATACGCACCTGCGCCCGACATTCGTCGCCAGCCGCGATGGCGGGCGGCTCTCAGACAGCGGCAGCTGATCACAGCGCCGTTTGTCAAAGCCCTCGAAGACCTCTACCGCTGCCCCTCCGAGAGCTGCCAATGAGAATCGCGGTAGGGACGACCGTTGCCGGCCGCCCCCCGCACAGATCCGGACTGGCGGGATTCCCGCATCCGGCTCCTACCTCGAGTACCTGACGGCAAAACGCGCCTGTGGGCGTGGATGAAGGGTTCGCGGCATCGGAAGCCATGCGTCCACCAGCCGCCAGATCCTCTCCCACGTGAGGCCTCGTCGTTGGCTGCGACGCCGGAGCGTGCGCAACCATTGGCGGACCACGTAGTATCGGAAGCCTTTCAGCTTCCGCTCGTTGGTCGGAACGGCGTGGTAGGCGAAGTAGCCCCTGAGCACCTGCGCCAGCCATTTGCCCTGCTCGGGGATCGGCTGGTGCATGCGGCGCCGCAGCTCCTCCTTGATTTCCCGGAACCGTGCCCGCATGCGATCGCTGCGCGTGTGGCGTTGAAGCTGGAACGTGCCTTTGCGCGAGCGCCCGCAGATGTGCGTGAAGCCCAGGAAGTTGAAGGTCTCCGGCTTGCCAAGACCGCGCTTTGCCCGACGCTCGGCTGCATAGCGGCCGAACTCGATCAGGCGGGTCTTCTCCGGATGCAGCGACAGTGCGAACTGCTCGAAGCGTTCACGCATCGCGTCCCAGAAGCGGCGAGCATCGGCCTCGTGTTGGAAGCCGACCACGACATCGTCGGCATATCTGACGATGATCATGTCGCCCTTGGCCTCCCGCTGTCGCCAGCTGTTGGCCCACAGGTCGAACACGTAGTGCAGGTAGATGTTGGCCAGCAGCGGCGAGATCACCGCTCCCTGCCCCGTCCCCTTCTCACTGGTCGTAACGACCCCGTCCTCCAGAACACCCGCCTTCAGCCATTTCTGGATCAGGCGGACGATGTGTGGGTCACCGATCCGATGCTCGACGAAGCGCACCAACCAGGATTGCGACACTTCGTCGAAGAAGGATCGAATGTCCGCGTCGAGAATGAAGCTCACACGCTTGGTCGTGATCCCATATGCGAGGGCGTCCAGCGCATCGTGCTGGCCGCGCCCGGGACGGAACCCGTAGCTGAACCCGAGGAAGTCCTCCTCATAGACGCAGTTCAGCACCGCGACCACTGCTCGCTGGACGATCTTGTCCTCGAGCGCGGCCACGGCCAACGGGCGTTGCCTGCCATCCGACTTGGGTATCCACACCCGTCGCGATGGAAGCGCCCGATATGCTCTCCGATGGACCCGTGCGTGCAGATCAGTGAGGTTTCGGTCAAGGTCTGCAGCATAGGCCTGCCACGTCAGACCATCGACGCCGGGGGCCGACTTGCGTTTGAGCGCAAGGAACGCCTCTCGAAGCCGATCGATCGTCAGGTGGTGGGAGAGCGCGGTGAACCTCTCCTTCTTCCGTTGCCTTGCGGCTTTCCGTACACGGTCGAGCGCCTGTGACGCATGAGCCCGGCTCTGAGTCCGGTACGCGCTTTGCTCGCCGTGCTCCTCTTGGTCCCCGCCCTTGGCTCCACCGGCTCCGCCGCCCCGGTGTGGACCCGAGGCATTGTTCGTCGGCTTCGCAGCTACTATGGCGGAGTCTGACTTCTCGCGGTCGTGCATCATCGGCTGAGACTTGCGCCTCCCCGATGCGGACCGGCGGGCTTCGACTGGAACTGCCCGAGCGGTCGACGCGCGAGATCTCCCGGTTCCCGCACAAGAGGCGTCTGCACATGCCAGGGTCTCTGACCACGCCGGGACGTCCGAGCGCTCGCGATGTCGCGCCCGTCCGTGTTGCCTTCCGACTTTTGTACGCCGTCGGCTCCCAGGATAAACCCCTATCGCGGCTCGATGGCTGGCCTATGCACTCCCCTGTCAACGCTTCGCCGACGCCCTCGCGGAAGCCTGCGCATGACTCGGGGCCAGTGTGGTTCGCTACACCTTCACTGCAGAGGACTTGCACCTCCTACTTCTTGCCGGTCTCCCGGCGCACACGAAAGCGGACAGGGCCATAACCGACCGTCCGAAGACACGGACGATCAGACGGCCTGTGCTTTCCGTGCATGCGAGTCGGTGGCCGCTGCCGCGGGGATCGCGGCAGCGCATCACGCCGACGGTGATTTCTGCGTCTGGCGGCTGCTTCGGGCCCTACCGCGTCGGTCGACACGCGATCAGCAGATCGGGGGGGCTGACCCACATCGGTCCTCGTGTTGTTTCTAAACACCTGTGTGGCCAACGTGGCGGACGCCGTTGTGAGCACGGTCTGCGCCGCACAAACCTGGTTGTTCGGTCGCGTTGAGGACTGTTGCTCGCCGTTCGGGTGTCAAACCTGGGCCAATCTCACGCCGTTCGATCTGCCGTGCTGACCGCCTCGAAGCCCGACACCACGTCCAGTAGTTCGCGTGTAATCGTCTCCTGTCGGCGCTGGCGGTAAAGCTGCTGCAGGTCGTCGCGCCGTTCCTCGATGTTTCGTTCGGCGGCCTGCATCGCCGCAAGCCGCGATGCGTGTTCGCTGGCGAGCGCCTCGGCCAGCGCGCGGTAGATCACGACGAAGAGCCGTTGCTGCACCAGCCACGACATCAGCCGGTCGGCATCCATCCGGAAGAGCGGCAGCGACCGTCCAGGCCAGTCGGCGTTCGACAGCTTGCGCAGATAGCTGTCGGGCAGAGGCAGTAGGTGGTGCGCCCGAGGTTGCGCCGTGGTACGGCCTTCACGGCGGTTGTGCACCAGCAAGACCCGCCCGACGCCCTGCACCCGTGTCCAGCGATCGATCTCCAAGATGATGCCCTGCACCAGCCGCGACAGGCCGTCTACCGAACCGGGCAGGGTCAGGGCGAAGGCCAGCGGCATACCGTCTGCCTCGAACCGGGCTGCCACTCGCGCGCCGATGACGCCCAGTTCGACAGGCCCGTCTTCCACGTGCGAGCGGGCAAAGCGCGTGATCTTGTCGTTGTAGCCGCCGCACAGCCCGCGATCCGATCCGACCACGATCAGCGCCTCGGCCCGCCAGGCGCGGTTGCTGCCCGGCAGGGGCATACCCGCGACCCGACGCTGCCGCAGCACTGCCATTAGCCCCAGTTCGACCGTGCGGGCATAATCGGCCATGGCTGCCTCGGCCTGTTCGTATTGCCGGATGCTGACGGAGGATAGCGCCTTCATCGTGCGCACGATCGCCTGTATGTCACTCGTGGTGTCCAGCGCGTCGGATAGGCTTTCAAGCGTCTCCATCGTCGTTCTCCATCTGCGAGCCCGAGAGTGCATCGCGCATTACGCGGATCAGCGTTTCGCGGTCCGTGTCCGCCAGTTTCTCGCCGGCGGCGATCCGGTCGCAGATTTCGGTCGCCCCTTGGCGCACGGCCCTGCGGACGGTCTCTTCCGCCTCGGCCACGGCGTCGGGCTCGATTTCGTCGAATAGACCCTCCGTCGCCGCCAACAGCGCCGCAATCTGATCGGGAGCATCGATGTGGTCGTGCTCGCGCTGCTTGAGCACCTCGCGCACGCGCAGACCGCGGGTCAGCTTGCGGCGCGTCTCGGCATCGAGTTGGGTTCCGAAGCGCGCGAAGGTCTCAAGCTCTTCGAACTGCGCATACATCAGCCGCAGGTTGCCCGCGACGGCACGGAAGGCGGGAAGCTGCACCTTGCCGCCCACGCGACTGACCGAGGTGCCGATGTCGATGGCCGGCAGATGGCCCTTCTCGAACAGGGACGGCGACAGGTAGATCTGCCCGTCTGTGATCGAGATGAGGTTGGTCGGGATGTAGGCCGAGATGTTCTGCGCCTGTGTCTCGACCACCGGCAGTGCAGTGAGGGAGCCGCCGCCATGTTCCTCGCGCAGCTGGGTCGCGCGTTCCAGCAGACGGGAATGGATGTAGAAGATATCGCCAGGATAGGCCTCCCGCCCCGGCGGGCGGCGCAGGAGGAGCGACAACTCGCGGTAGGCGCGGGCGTGGCGCGTGAGATCGTCGTAGACGATCAGCACGTCCCGGCCTTCGGCCATGAAATGCTCGGCCATGGAGGTCGCCGCATAGGGGGCCACGAATTGCAGGCCCGGCGCGTCCTCGCCGCTGGCAACGACAACAATGGTGCGTTCCAGCGCGCCGGCTTCGCGCAGGCTCTGGATGACGCGGGCTACCGCCGAGGCGCGCTGGCCGATGGCGCAGTAGATCGACAGCACACCCGTGTCGCGCTGGTTCAGGATCGCGTCGACGGCGATTGCGGTCTTGCCGGTCTGCCGGTCGCCGAGGATGAGTTCGCGCTGGCCGCGCCCGATGGGGATGGCGGCATCTACCGCCTTGATGCCCGTCTGCAAGGGCACCTGGACGGGGCCGCGGTGCATGATGGGAGGGGCGGGCCGCTCGATGGGCAGGCGTTCGCCGGCC
>JBGSJD010000310.1:0-4368 GCA_041742195.1 Hyphomicrobiaceae bacterium | reverse complement strand
CCGGCGCGCGATCCTGGTCCGTGCCGGGTTCAGGCAGGCCGCCAGCCGAGCGCAGCGCGACCGCGGTCTTGCGCAGGGCGTCCTTCAATCTTGTCGACATGAGGCGGTCCCGTCCTCGCGCGTTCGCCGCCATCTCGAGGGCCAACTGCGGCTGCGCCTTCTGCAACTCCTCCAGCCGCTGGCGCTCGGCCACCTGGACCGGATGCAGCGGAAGGCCAGGGATCTGCTTGATGTTCATGCTCGAATGGGCGACGGCCATGAAACTCTGGAACGCCGAGGCCGGAATACCGCCGCCGGTCACCCGATCCATCGGCCGGAAGTCGTCGTTGCCGACCCAGACGCCGGTCACATAGTCGCCCGTCATGCCCATGAACCAGGCGTCGCGATAGCTGGACGACGTGCCGGTCTTGCCGGCCACGTGCGTGAAGTCCAGGGCCGCCCGCTTGCCGGTGCCGTCGGTCACGACCATGTGCATCATCTGGTTCATGAACTCGGCGTGACGTTGCTCAATGACCTGGCGCGGCGGGGGCTCGTCCTGTTCGCGCGAATAGATGACCTCGCCCTTCGAGTTCATCAGCTCGAGCACGGCATAGGGCCTCGCCGCCTTCCCGCCGTTGGCGAACACCGCATAGGCGCCGGTGTGCTCCAGAACGGTGACGCCGCCGTCACCGAGCGCCATCGAACAGGTCTTGCGTACGCCTTCGACGCCGAGGCGCCGCGTGAGCTTGATCAGCTTTTCGCGATCATACTTCAGGGACAGTTCGACCGCTGTCGTGTTGAGGGAGCGGGCGAACGCCGAGCCCATGGAGACCGCGCCGCGACCGCCCGTGCTGCCGTCGTAATTCTTCGGAGACCAGTTGCCGCACGAGACGGACTGATCGCGCAGGATGGAGTTCGGTGTCAGCCCCTGTTCGACCGCGTTGGCGTAGACGTAGAGCTTGAACGACGATCCCGGCTGGCGGCGCGCGTGGGTCGCCCGATTGAACTGGCTCTCGCCGTAATCCATGCCACCGACGAGCGCCCGCACCGCGCCATCGGGCTCCATGGCGACGAGCGCGCCCGAACGCGCACTCTTGCCGCGGCCTTCCTGACGGACCGTCGAGATCAGGGCCTGCTCGGCTGCCTGCTGCAGGCGCAGGTCGACGGCGACGCGGGCCGTCAGAACGAACTGGCCGCGGCCTTCGGCGATGCGCTGGACCTCCTCGAAGGCCCAGTCGAGATACCAGTCCGGACTGTTCGGCAGGCGCGTTTCAATGGGCTTTGCGGGATTGAGGCGGGCCGAATGCACCTGTCCGGCTGTCATGAAGCCGGCTTCGACGAGGTTCGTGAGCACTTCGTTGGCCCGGGCACGCGCGGCCGCGAGATCGATGTGGGGACCGTACTTGGTCGGCGCCTTGAAGAGACCGGCCATCATGGCCGCTTCGGAGAGGGTCACGTCACGGACGGATTTGCCGAAGTAGAACTGCGCGGCGGCCTCGACGCCGAAAGCGCCGCCGCCCATGTAGGCGCGGTCGAAATAAAGCTTCAGGATCTGGCTCTTCGTGAACCGGCTCTCCAGCCAGAACGAGAGGAACAACTCCTTGACCTTCCGGGTCAAGGACCGCTCGGAGGACAGGAACAGGTTCTTGGCGAGCTGCTGCGTCAGGGTCGATCCGCCCTGCACCGTCTCGCCCGCGTTGATGTTGGTCACAAGCGCGCGCGCCGTGCCGAGAACGTCGACGCCGAAATGCTCGAAGAAGCGGCGGTCCTCGGTGGCCAGCGTGGCTTTCACCATGTGGTCCGGGATCTCGTCGAGCGGCACGGCATCGTTATGGAGGATGCCGCGCTGGCCGATCTCACGGCCGCCCGCGTCGACGAACTTCACGCTGTACTTGCCGGTACCGAGGATCTTGGACTCGTCCATTTCCTGGAATGCCGGTGTCGCCAGAGCGTACATGAGCGCCAGGCCACCGACGCCGAGCGTCAATGCTTCCGATGCGGCCTCGTTCAGCAGGCGACGCCACCCGGAGAGCCGAAACCGGGCGAAGAAGCTCGACGCGGCGTTCCAGCGATCCACGCAAGCCTGCCCGAGGCTCGACAACGACGAATCGAGCCAGGAATCGATCAGGCCGAGGCGGTGCCAGATGCGTCCGCGTGTGTTCCGCTTGAAGAACCAGTCGTTCAAGAGCTATGTCCCACCTGCCGTGACACCTGAGCCGATGCGCGGCTGACAGCGCCAGCGCCGCAGGGCGCTCTCGCTGGAGGCACGACGGCGGCGGCACCTTCACCGAACTCCGTTACTCCCCGTCCCCCCAAGGTCCGGGTTGTCGGCGACGACGCAAACCTTTTACTCTGAACGCCCGATCTGTGCGAGAGGTCAGTTTGGACATGCCCACAAGCCGGGATCAGACGGACGCCCCATTCTGGCGCACCAAGTCGTTGGACGATCTCACAGAAAGCGAATGGGAGTCGCTCTGCGACGGCTGCGGCCGCTGCTGCCTCAACAAGCTGGAGGACGACGATACCGGCGAAATCCTGCTCACCCGACTCGCTTGCCGGTTGCTGGACATCGGTAGCTGCCAGTGCTCGGACTACGAGAACCGGAAGCGGCGCGTGCCGGAATGCGTCAAGATCGACGCCGAGACCGTACGCACGGTGAAATGGCTGCCACCCACGTGCGGCTATCGTCTCGTTGGCGAAGGGCGCGACCTGTTCTGGTGGCATCCGCTGGTCTCGGGCACGACGCAGACAGTTCACGACGCGGGGATCTCGATCCGCTCGTTCGCCCGCAGCGAAAAGGGCGTCAAGGTCGAGAACTACTGGAAGTACATCATCGAGGACTACTGCTGAACGCGCTGCGGGTCAGGCGCGCGGGACCGCTTTGGGCGGCTTTGGCCAACGCCGCGCCACCTCCGGCAGGACCTGCTCGACGAGTTGCCTCGTCTGGGCCAGGACGATGTCGTCGCCGCGACCACTCGGTCGGAGAACGAACTTCTCGACACCGGCCACGACGTATTCGGCGATGCGGGCGACGATGTCACCGGCCGTCCCGACCGCGAAGTATCCCTGTGGCTCGCGGCCCGTCCGTTTCCGGTAGGCGTCCATCGAGGCCTTGACCGCCGCGTCGTCGGGCGACCCGAAATAGAAGGGGATGCCGGCGCCGTAGTGATCGTCGTCGATCGCGCGGCCGTGGCGCGTCGCCGCCGCCTTGATGGCCGTGACGATGCGGGCCGCCTCGTCCGGCGTTTCCGGGCCCGCCTGCCAGCCGGTCCCGAACCGCGCTGTCCGCTCGATTGCCGCGTCCGAGCCGCCGCCGATCCAGATCGGAAGGTCGGCCTGTACCGGCCGGGGCGAGATCGAGGCGCCGGACAGCTTGTAGTGACGGCCGTCGAAATCGACACGGTCCTCGGTCCAGAGGCGGCGGATGATCTCGAGCCCCTCATCGGTACGGGAGCCGCGCCCCTTGGTGTCGATTGACAAAGCCTTCCATTCCGGGGCGAGCGGGCTGCCGACCCCGAACGCGGGGAGGAGACGACCCTCGGACAGCACATCGATCGTCGCGCATTGCTTGGCGACCAGAACCGGATCGCGCATCGCCAAAGACAGCACGTTCATGCCGAACTTGATGCGGCGGGTGCGGCCAGCCATGGCGGCGATGGAGGTCATGCATTCGAGGATCGGCTCGCGCGAGACGACGCGGTCGGTCTGCCAGAGACTGTCCACACCGCCCGCCTCGCACAGATCGACCCAGCTCCAGAAGCCGCCGGTCGTTGCGAACGGGTACTCCATCAGGCCGAGGCCTATTGCAACGGTCATTGCTGGTGCCTCTCCTTCGTCGGCTCCTCGCCCGCGCGGGCCGCTCGGGTGAACCGAAACATCACTGTCACATATGCGTGCTAGCCCCTCGTCAAAGAGGGAGTTGGGCACTTGCATTCACCAGAGATCGAGATCGTCCGCGTCGCCAAGTCGTTCGTCAAGGGTGAGCGCGTCCTCAAGGACGTGTCGCTCAAGATCGAGAAGGGCGAGATGGTGGCGCTCATCGGCGCGTCCGGCTCGGGCAAATCGACCCTGATCCGCTCGGTCGCCGGGCTGATCCCGATCGATGCCGGGGCCGGCGAGATCCGCGCCTTCGGCACGGCGATCCAGAACGACGGCCGCATCACGTCGGGCGCCACAGATGCCCGCTCGCGGATCTCCATCGTTTTCCAGCAGTTCAACCTCGTGCCGCGCCTGTCGGTGCTCACCAATGTGCTCGTCGGGTTTCTCGGGCACGTGCCGCGCTGGCGCGGGACGCTCGGCTGGTTCACGCTCGATGAGAAGCGCCGGGCGATGCAGGCCCTGACCCGCGTCGGCATCGCCGAACAGGCCCTGAAACGCGGCTCGCAGCTT
>JBGSJD010000309.1:0-8952 GCA_041742195.1 Hyphomicrobiaceae bacterium | reverse complement strand
GTCCGCCCGCATGATGCGGGGCCCGAGCGCCAGCCTGACGACGTTCGGCATGGCGACCAGCCGCTCGCGTTCATCGGGGGCAAAGCCGCCCTCGGGTCCGATCAGCACGGCCACGGGGCCACGCGCCACCTTCGCGAGCGCATCGATCGGACTGGTGACGGGGGCGTCCTCGTCGCAGAAGACGAGCGTCCGCGTCGGCTCGAACGCGGCCAGCGCCTTCGCGATCGGCATCGGGTCCGTCACTTCGGGCACCCTGAGAATGCCGCACTGCTCCGCCGCCTCGATCACGTTTGCGCGCATGCGGTCCAGGTTGACCCGCTCGGCCACCGTATGCCGCGTCAGCACCGGCGAAAGGCGGGCCGCACCGAGCTCCGTCGCCTTCTGCACCATGTAGTCGAGCCGCGACCGTTTCAGTGGAGCGAAGAGATAGTGGAGATCCGGCCCCCCGGCCTGAACCCTCGTCCGGGCGTCGATCACGAGCGACGCGTCCCGCCGGCCCTCCCGGCGGAGCCGCGCCAGCCACTCGCCGTCGCGCCCGTTGAAGATATGGACGCCCGCCCCGTCGTGAAGCCGGAGCACGTTGACCAGATAGTTGGCCTGATCGCGGCCGAGCGCGACCACGCCCCCGGTGTCGAGGTCGTCCGGCACGAAGAGGCGCTGGGCGCGGAAATCATAATCATCGCTCATCGCCGCTCTTTAGCGCGATGCCGCCGCTCCCGCCACTCCGCCCCGCCAGCATGGTTGGCCAGTCGGCTCAGAGGCGAACGTGGTCGGCCAGATGCGGCGCAAGGTCGTGATCGGGTACCTTGGTGAGATCCTTGGCCACCTCGCCCACGATCGCCGCCTTGACGCGGTCGCTGAACGCCGCACGCAGGATGCCGAGCGCCTGCGGCGGCGCGACCACCACGAGACGGTCGAACGCCCCCTCGCTGGCGCGCTGATCGAGGTGGTCAGCGACACTCGCGAGAGCGGACCGCTTCGCGAGATCGCGCGGGTCGCTGCGCGGCACGAGGGGATGCCGGGTGGCTCCCGACGATTCGAACGACCGCCCTTGCCGATCATCGACCATCTCGTGCGTCGATGCCGCGAGATCCGCGTCGCTGGTCATGCCCTCGACCTCGTGGGCACCCTTGCCCGGACCGAGGTTTTCGAGCACGCGCGCTCGTCCGGCATCGGCGATCAGGATCCAAGTACGAACAGGCTTCATGGTGCACCTCCGGTTTTTGGGGACTAAGCGCCGTCTCATATGCGTCCATGCAACCCGGCGCGGCGCATTGACCCTGGTCATTCGGCGCGCCATTGCGGGCAGGCGGACCTCGCCTTAGGGTCCGCCCATGACGAGCCCGACCGACATCGCCCCGACCGTTCCCGACGCCCGACCGGGCAACTGGGTCGACCGCCATGCGCCGCGTCGCTGGCGTCCCTATCTGCGCCTCGCCCGCTTCGATCGCCCGATCGGCGGGTGGTTTCTGCTGTTCCCCTGCTGGTGGGGGCAGGCCATGGGCGAGCTGGCGGCCGGGCGTACCTATCCGAACGCTTGGCACCTCGTTCTGTTCCTCGTCGGCGCCTTCGTGATGCGCGGCGCCGGCTGCACCTATAACGACATCGTCGACCGCGACATCGATGCCGGCGTCGCTCGCACCCGTGGCCGTCCGATTCCCTCCGGCGAGGTGACGGCCCGTCAGGCGGCCGTGTTCATGGTGGCGCTCTGTTTCGTCGGGCTGGCGGTTCTGCTGCAGTTCAACACCGTCACCATCTGGCTCGGCATCGCGTCGCTGGCGCTGGTCGCGATCTACCCGTTCATGAAGCGCTTCACGTATTGGCCCCAGCTCGTTCTGGGGCTGACGTTCAAGTGGGGGGCGCTCGTCGGCTGGACGGCGGCCCGCGGCGAGCTCGAATGGCCGGCCGTCCTCCTCTACGCCGGCTGCGTCGTCTGGACCGTCGGCTATGACACCATCTACGCCCATCAGGACAAGGAGGACGATCTGGCGCTCGGCCTCAAATCGACGGCGATCAGGTTCGGCGATGCGACGAAGCCCTGGCTGACGGGGCTCTATGGAGCTGCACTGGTTCTCTGGGCAGCCGCGTCGGCGATGGCGGGCGCCGGCGTGATGACCGCGATCGCGCTCGTGGCCGCGGCCGGCCTGCTCGTCTGGCAGATCACCACGCTCGACATGACCGATCCGTCGAACTGCCTCGCCCGCTTCAAGTCCAATCGGTTCGTCGGCTGGCTGCTGTTCGCGGGGCTTGTGCTGGACATGCTGGTCGCTGCGTCATGACCGGCGCCGCTGATGACCAGGGCCCATCGTCGGCGGTGCCGGCGAAGTGGCCGGACCTCGCCGGCCGCCTCGGCAGCGAGAACGGCGCGCGCGTCCATGTCCTGCCGATCCGGGTCTACTTCGAGGACACCGACTTCTCCGGCCTCGTCTACCATGCGTCCTATGTCCGTTGGTGCGAGCGCGGCCGCTCCGACTTCCTGCGCCTGATCGGCACCGAGCATAGCGCGCTCTTCGCGCCGGTTGCTGGTGGGCAACCGAAGGCGCAACTAACAACCCCGCCGGTTGCTGGTGGGCAACCGAAGGCGCAACTAACAACCCCGCCGGTTGCTGGTGGGCAACCGAAGGCGCAACTAACAACCCCGCCGGTTGGCACTGGGCATCCGAAGGCGCCACTAACATCCCCCCAACCCGCCGCAGCCTTCGTCGTGCGCCGGCTCAATCTCGAATATCTGCGGCCGGCGCGCATCGACGACGTGCTCGAGGTGACGACGCGGGTGAAGGCGCTGACGGCCGCCTCCCTCGTCCTCGGCCAGACCGTGAGCCGGGGCGCCGAGGTGCTCTGCGAGGCCGAAGTGACGGTGGTGCTGGTCTCGGTCGCGGGGCGCGTGCTGCGCCTCTCGTCGGCCTTGCGGGCGGGCCTCGAAGGCGCCGAACCCGCTTGACGGTCCCCGGCCGGAGCCGGTCTAACTCGTGCGGAAAAATGCGTCCTGAGGGCGCCACGTCACGAAACGGGAGGGAGACACGCATGGCGAGCCCCGAGGATACCTACGACTACGTCATCGTCGGCGCGGGGTCGGCTGGTTCGATTCTGGCCAACAGGCTGTCGGCCGATCCGGATTGCCGCGTGCTGCTGCTCGAGGCCGGCGGCAAGGACAACTACCACTGGATCCACATTCCGGTCGGCTATCTCTACCTGATGGGCAATCCGCGTGCCGACTGGTGCTTCAAGACCGCCGAGGAGCCCGGCCTCAACGGCCGCGCGCTGAACTATCCGCGCGGCAAGGTGCTCGGCGGCTGCACGTCCATCAACGGCATGATCTACATGCGCGGCCAGGCCCGCGACTACGACCTCTGGCGCCAGATGGGCAATCCCGGCTGGGGCTGGGACGACATCCTGCCCTACTTCAAGAAGCATCAGGACCAGTGCGCCATGGAGCCGTCGGCGTTCGACGGCCTGCACGAGCGCGGCGGCGAGTGGCGCATAGAGCAGGCGCGCGTCCGCTGGGACATCCTCGACGCCTTCCGCGAGGCGGCCTTCGAAGCCGGTATCCCGAAAACCGACGACTTCAACCGGGGTGACAACGAGGGCTGCGGCTACTTCCACGTCAACCAGAAGTCCGGCGTCCGCTGGAACACCGCGAAGGGCTTCCTGCACCCGATCAGTCATCGCCGCAACCTGACCATCGCGACGAATTCGCAGGTCCAGTGGCTGACGCTCGCCGGCAAGCGCGTCACCGGCCTCGTCTATCGGCGCGATAACGCCACGCGCACCGTAACCGCCCGCCGCGAGGTGATCCTGTCGGCTGGCGCCATCGGCTCGCCGCAGCTCCTGCAGGTCTCGGGCATCGGGCCGGGTGACTTGCTCCAGCGCCACGGCATCACCGTCCGCCACGAGATGAAGGCCGTCGGCGAGAACCTCCAGGATCACCTGCAGATCCGCTGCGCCTACAAGGTCAGCGGCGTGCCGACCATGAACGAGCAGTACCAGAGCTACCTGCAGATGGCGAAGATCGGCCTCGAGTACGCGCTCTGGAAGCGTGGGCCGATGACCATGTCGCCGTCGCAGCTCGGCTGCTTCACGCGCTCCGATCCCTCGCGCGAGACGCCCAACATCCAGTACCACGTGCAGCCGCTGACGCTCCCGAAGTTCGGCGATCCGCTCGACCCCTTCCCGGCCTTCACCGCGAGCGTGTGCAACGTGCGCCCGACGAGCCGCGGCTGGGTCCGCATCCTCTCGCCCAACCCAGACGTCGCCCCTGAGATCCGCCCAAACTATCTGGCGACCGAGGACGACCGCCGCGTCGCGGCCGACAGCGTCCGCGTGACGCGCCGCATCGTCTCGATGCCGGCCTTGCAGAAGTACCGCCCCGAGGAGTTCCGTCCCGGCCCCGAGATCGACGGCGACGAGGCGCTCGCGCAGGCGGCTGGCGACATCGCGACGACCATCTTCCACCCTGTGGCCACCTGCATGATGGGACCGGGCGACAACGCGGTCGTGGACGCGCGCCTCCGCGTGAAGGGGATCGAGGGCCTCCGCGTGATCGACGCCAGCGTCATGCCGTCGATAACCTCGGGGAATACCAATGCCCCGACCATGATGATCGCCGAGAAGGGCGCGGCGATGATCCTGGAGGACGCCCGCGTCCGCCAGGTCGCGTGACGGACGGATCTGAATGGGATTGCCCATCGCGGGAAGACATCGGCGGAGCGCTGAAATGCATGTCGGGAATGGTCGTCGCTGGGTCCTGCGCCGCGCGGTTCCCGTGCTCGTTGTTTTGCTCGCCGTCGGTCACTCGGCCATCGCCGAGGAGGCAAAGGAAAAGCCCGACCCGGTCGACGCCGCCTACGACGCCTGCATCGAAAAGGCCCCGTCGACCGCCGGCATGCTGGGGTGCTCCGGCGAGGCCGAGGCCGCCTGGGACGCCGAGCTGAACGCCGCCTACAAGGCCCTGTCGGCCGAGCTGAAGGGCGAGGCGCTCGAAGCCCTGAAGCAGGCGCAACGTGCCTGGATCGCCCAACGCGATCGCGAGTTCGCGCTGCATGAAGAGATCCACGGCCAGCTGCAGGGCACCATGTGGGGGCCGGTCATGTCCGATCAGCGCGTGACCGTCGTGAAGAACCGCACGCTCCAGCTTCGCGCCTTGAAGTCGTTCCTCGACGAGGGCCGCCCCTGACGCCGATCACGCACGCAAACCGGCGCGTCACGGCTTCGCCGCGGCGGCCGCCTTCGGCTTCCCGTTGCCGACCAGCAGGATCAGCGGGATCGTGATGGCGCAGGCCGCCGTAAAGAGCCCGAACGCGTTGAGATAGGCGATCAGCGCCGACTGGCGCGAGATCTCGTTCGAGAGCCGTTGCAGTCCGGCGAGTGAGTTCATGTCCCAGGCGCCCACCACCCACGGCAGCGTCAGCGACGGATTGAACACCGAGATGCCTTCGATCATGCGGCTGTAGTTGACGCCGGTCGAGCGCACGATCTCCGCGACGCAGAGCGAGATGAAGAAGCTCGAGCCGAGATTACGCAGGAGGTGGAACACGGCACTCGTTTCCGCGCGATCCTTCTCGGCGATGTTGGCGAACGTGACCACCGTCAGCGGCACCCAGATCGCACCGATGGCGAGCCCCTGCAACGCGGCGTTGGCCGCGAGCGAGATCGGCCGCACGTTGAGATCCATGCTCATCAGCCAGAGGCCCGCGACGAGCAGCATGCCGAAGCCGGTCATCATGGAGAGCCGCGCATCGATGCGGCTGGCGAACCCCGCGATCAGGAAGCCGATGCACCCGCCGATGCCGCGGCTCGCGACGATCTCGCCGACGATTGATTCAGGGTAGTTGGCGTGCGCCTTGAGCAGCGCCGGCAGCAGCACGACCGGCGTGAAATTCAGCATGCCGTAGAGCGTCACCAGCAGGAGCCCGATGGCGTAGTTGCGGTCCAGCAGGTGGCGCGGATTGAGGAACGGCTGCCGCGCCGTCACGATGTGCATCGCGAAGATCCAGTACGCGACCACCGCGACCAGGATCTCGATGCGGATCTCGAGGCTCTCGAGCCAGTCGAGCCGCTGCCCGCGTGAGAGGACGAGTTGCGTCGCGGCGAGCGCCACGGACAGCGTCAGGAATCCCGTCCAGTCGAGCGGCCGCGCCACGCGCGCGCCATCGGGCGGCAGGAAAGCCCTGAGCCCCGCGACCGCGAGCACGCCGACCGGGACGATGGCATAGAACGCATACCGCCACGTGTAGGTCTCGGCCATGTAGCCGCCGAGCGTCGGCCCGATGACGGGCCCGATGACGACGCCGAAGCCGAAGAGGCCGAGCACCATCGGGTGCTGCCGCTTCGGAAACGTGTCGAGCAGGATCGATTGCGCGAGCGGCGTCGACGGCGCGCCGAACGCGCCCTGCAGGATGCGCCAGAACACGAGACTTTCGAGAGAGCCCGCCAGCCCGCACATGAACGTCGTGATCGTGAAGCCGAAGATGCTCCAGATCATGACGTTGCGCACGCCGTAGCGGCCCGACAGCCACCCGGTCATTGGCGTCACGATGGCGGTCGCGAGGATGTTGAACGTGATGACCCACGACACTTCGTCGGCCGTCGCCGACATCGACCCCTGCATCTGCGGCAGCACGGTCGAGACGATGAGGATCGTCGTGGAATAGAGCGTCGTCGCCAGCACCACGGAGACGAGAATCATCCACCGCTGGAACGGCGTCAGGCTCGCCTCGGTCTCGGCCTCGCGACTCATCTGTCGGTTTTAGCGCAATTGGCCGACCGCTCAACAGAAGAGCCCGGCGGATCGTCGAGCGCTATGCCTCAACTCCCGGCACGCTTGAGGCCTTCCATCGTGTCGAACGTCCAGGTGTTGGGGCAGATCTTGCGCCAGGCGTCGGACTCGGGTCGCTCGTTGAGATCGTGCTCGCAGACGGCCCGGTCGGCGCAGAGGCCGCACGTCCTCTCGAGGTCGCGCTGCGTCCCGACACCGGCCGCCTCGATCTCCGCGACCGAGAGCCCGAGTTGCTCGAGCCGGCTGTAGAGGAGGTGCGCCGCGTTCCTGTCCTCTTTCGCGAGCCGCGTCAGGTCCGAGGCGTCGAGCCCGATATCGTGGGCGAGGATGCGAACATCCGCGGCGCTCATCCGCTCGATCTCCGTGCCCCCCGCCCAGCGTTCGATCCGGTCCAGCAGTCGGTCGATCAGCGATTGCTCGGCGGCATGTGCGGCGGATTGGGCCATGGCGCGTCTCCAGGTTGGAACGTGCGCCAGCCTCACCCCGCCGCGAACGACGGGTCTTGATCCGGGTCAAACCGGACTGTGACGACTTGGCGCGCCTCAGCCGTCTCCTGGGCCAGCCGTCCCTAAGGAAGAAAGCCCTTGCTGAGGCTCAGCGCCTGGCGGTCGCGCTCCCGGCCCTTGGCACCGCTGACGCTGAACGTCCACGCGAGATCGGTGCCGGCTTCCTCCGAGGACCGCGCCCGGATCTCGGCGACGAGCGTTTCGCCTGGCTCGACCGCGATCGGTTCGAGCGCCGGAAAGAAGAGCTGCTCCCAGTGCGTCGGCGGCGCGAGCGGACTGGTCGACAGCGAAACGCCGGGCACGAGCTCCGCCGTCCACCACACCGCGAGGCCGTGCACGGTGAACGCCGTCGGTGCCTCGAACCGCATGGTGCCGCGCCGCGACAGCCGGTTCTTCTCCGTGAAATCGACGCGGTCCCACATCTGCGCGGACGCGCCTCCGTCGAGCAGTTCGTCGGGTTTCAGCGTCCGGATGTAGACGTTATTGAGGCTCATCTCGCGCGCCGGCGAGAAATCGAGCCCGTATCCGATCTGGTCCCAGACGCTGAGATCGTCCCGGATGCGCGGCCCGATCACCGGGCAGGCGAATTGCTCGACCACGCCCGGGATCAGAATGCCCCCCGGCTTCAGGTAGCGCGCGCGGGCGTCGTTCATGGTCTCGACGAGGAACTCCTCGAGCGCGAAGTTGCCGAGCGTCTCGGTCACGACGACGTCGGCGCGCTCGGGCTCGATGATCTCCGTCGATCGGCCGGGGATCAGTTCGACGGCGCGCATCTTGTTGAGCGCCTTGAGCCGCACGGCGACGGCGCCAATCTCGGCGGCCTCGTAGGCCCAGACCTTCTTCGCGCCGAGGCCGGCGGCGAGAAAGGCAAGGAGCCCCGTCCCGGTCCCGATGTCGGCGACCGTGGTTTTGCCCTTCACGACGACACGTGAAAGAGCCTCGTGGAAGGCGGCGTTCCGGAGGCGGTCCGCAACCAGCGTGCGGTGATATTCGATGCGCATCGGCGAGCGATAGCGGCTTGCCTCGACGGCGGCAAGCCGCTCCGCTCAATGGCGCTTGCGCCACATGGCCGACAGGATGTCGGAATAGTCGTCCGTCCAGGGCCGGATCGCCGCCGCGGCAAGCTCGGCGTGGAACGGCAACGCGCGGACAGCCTCTGCAACCTTGGCCGACCGCGTCACGTAGAGCACGTGGCTCTGCGCCGTATCGAGGCCGCGATCGGGCGTCCGGTCGTCCGCGAGCACCGGAATGGCGCCCGGGATCGCGCGCGTGACCGCCGCCGCGACCGAGACGAGATCGAGATGCCTGTTGGAAAGGTGCATCGCGAGCAGGCCTTCCGGCGCGAGCTTGTCGAGATAGAGCGCGACGGCCTCGACGGTCAGCAGGTGCACCGGCACCGCATCAGACGAGAAGGCGTCGATCACGAGATAATCGAACTGGCCGGCCGGCTCCTTGGCGAGTGTCAGCCGAGCGTCCCCGACGACGATGTTGGCCCGCGGCGCGCACCGCGACAGGAACGTGAACTTGCTCGCGTCCTGTGCGATCCGGACGACCACCGGGTCGATCTCGTAGTAGCGCCACGCTTCGCCGGCGCGGCTGTAGCAGGCCATGGAGCCCGCGCCGAGCCCGACGATGCCGACGTTGAGGCTGCTGTTCGCCGCGCCCTTGATC
>JBGSJD010000308.1:0-1503 GCA_041742195.1 Hyphomicrobiaceae bacterium | reverse complement strand
CATGAGCTTCGTCGCCGCCAACTGGCAGGCGATGCCGAAGCTGTGGCGCCTCGCGGTCATCGCCCTCGGCCTCTGGACGGCGCTCGGAGGCGCCATCTGGCTCGACCGCCGCGGCCACCCCTACTTCGCCAACGCCGCCCTTCTTGCCGCGTCCGGCATTTTCGGCGCCGGGATCATGCTGATCGCCCAGATGTATCACATGGACGGCCACCCGCCGGACGCCGTCCTGCTGTGGGCGTCGGGCACCGTGCTGATGGGCCTCCTGACCCGCTCGAACGCGGTTCTGGCCGCCGCCCTCGCCCTGTTCACCCTCTGGTCGCAGATGGAGAGCTTCGGCTACGGGCTTCGGCACGGCCCGCACTGGGCCTTCCTCCTGGCCTGGACAACAGTGGCCGCCGGCGTCGCCATGACCCGCTGGCGCCCGGGGATGCATCTTCTCGCCATCACCCTCTCGATCTGGATCATCCAGCTCGCCTACACCGGCCAGCTGCATGGCCGCGCCCCGTCCGGCCATCTGCTCGTCACCTTGATCGGCCTGACCCTCGTCGGCGCCAGCATCGGCTTCGGCCCGGTCATCGACCGCTGGCGCCAGATTTCCGGCGCCATGCTCGCCTACGGCTTCTTCATCGCCTTCGTCGGCTCGCTCGGTCTGCAGTTCGTCGCCGACCACAGAGGCACGCTGACGCTCCCGCTCGGTGCCTTGACGCTGCTGGCCATTGTCGGCGTCCTCGCCTGGGCCTGGCGCACCGACAACCGCGCCGGCCTGTGGCTCGCCTACGCCGCGTTCTCGCTCGAGATCTTTTCGCTCTACGTGAAGAAGATCGGCACCCTGCTCGGCACCTCGGCGTTCTTCCTCATCACCGGGCTCCTGCTCGCCGGCCTCGCCTGGGCCGCGTTCCGCCTGCACGGCAAGACGACCCAGATCGTGGAGGAAAACCGATGATCCGCCGCCTCCTCACTCCCACGCTTGCCATCGTGCTCTCGGGCCTCGTCCTGACCGGCGCCCTCGCCTGGCTGGTGATCGACCGCATCGCGCTTCTCTCGAGCGGCCGCGAGATCGTCCTCGCCATCAGGCCCGTCGATCCGCGCGACCTCTTCAAGGGCGACTATGTCCGTCTCGCCTTCGACGTCTCCGAGATCGACAAGGCGCTACTGCCGGACGACAGGCGCCGGCCCGGCGACCGACGGTTCTCCTTCGGCAGGACAATTCCGCTCTATGTCATCATGGAGCGCCAGCCGGACGACAGTTGGACCCCGGTCGCCGTCTCCGAGACCGAGCCGACCGGCCTGCCGGCGAACCGCATCTTCCTCAAGGGCAAGACGCAAGGGCACTCCCGCCGCCGCGTGCTCTACGGCATCGAGCGCTACTATGTGCAGGAAGGCACCGGCTTGGCGCTGGAGAAACTGGCGCGGACGGCGAAGCTCGCCGCCATTGTCGCCGTCGGCCGCGACGGCACGACCGCCATCAAGGGCCTCGTCGTCGACGGCCGCCGCGTCTACGAC
>JBGSJD010000307.1:0-12921 GCA_041742195.1 Hyphomicrobiaceae bacterium | reverse complement strand
GGCCGCGTTGCGATAGGTGATGGCCTGCGACCAGGGCTGCGCGTTGGCGATGTCGAACGTGGTCTGCTGGCTGGTGGCGTCGTCGTTGGTCAGGATCGACTGATAGAGCTGCCAGCTGGTGTTGTAGTAGTCGGTGCGCGTCGCCCAGGGCTGGCCACCTGTGTCGGTGAAGCGGCCTTCCGCCCCCTCGAAGCCCCGCGCCGCGAGCGCGAACGACGTCGGCGCGCTGCCGCTGGTGAACACGAGCGTGTCGGTGCCGTTGCCGCCCTGCACGTTGGCGAGGTCGTCGGAGGCATCGAAGAAGATCGTGTCGTTGCCATCCTCGCCGAACAACCGATCGACGCCCGATCCGCCGATCAGCACGTCGTTGCCGCCACCGCCGTAAATCGTGTCGTTGCCGTTGTTGCCGGTCAGCGTGTTGGCTGCGTCGTTGCCCTGAATGGTGTCGCTGCCCGATCCGCCGACCGCATTCTCGATCACCGCGCCGAGAGCAATGGACACATTGCCCGTGTAGCCGCCGACACTGGAGAACCGACCTTCGCGAATATCGATCGTCTGGGTATTCGAGAAGCCCGACAGATCGAACGTGTCCGTCCCGCCGCCATCCCAGATGCTCAAGGCGGGAGAGGTATTGGTCGAGAAATTGTAGATGCCGCCGGCATTCGAATTGAAGCCGTAGGTCGTATTTCCCGAGCGGGTCGACGTGTTGGCGCCGTAGATCTGCTGCAGGGCGTAAATGTCGAGCAGCATCATGCCGTCGGTGTAGCCGCCGTATGAGCTGGTTGTGTTCGACTCGTCGAAATAACTCATCACCGAATACTGATGCGTATCCTGCGTGAATTGCGCGTTGTTCGTGTAGGTGATGCTGACGCCCGGTGCCGCATTATAGAGGCCCGGATGCGAAAGGCCGATCGCGTGACCGATCTCGTGCAAGAGGACATGATAGCTGTAGCTACCGGTCGGCAATGCCGATGTGGAATTGTAGACAGTATTGATCCGCACATCGCCGGATGTCGACGTGCTCGAAGTCGAAAACGGATAACTCGCGAAGCCACCGGCGCCGTCGGTCGACGACGAATAGTTCGTGAACAGCATCGTCGCGCTTTCCGAGTAGCCCGACGGGTTCACGCGATTGAATGTGATGTTCGCGATCTCGCTGATATGCGCGAGGACTTGCTGGGTGGCAGCGATCTGGGTCGAGGAGAACGAGGAAAAGGGAGCGGCCTGACCCTGGGCGTCGGTCGGTGAATGGTAGGTCTGGCTGAACGCATAGGTGACCGTCGCCGCGCCACCGGGAGTGGATCCCCAGGACAAGTCGGTGTCGATGACACCTGCCCCCATCTGGGCATCGAACGAGGCTCGGGTGCCAGCCGTGAATGATACGCCGTACTGTCCCGCATAGGCGTTGGAGGCAGAACCGGCATCAAGGTAGTAGGTGCCGCTCGATGCCGCCGTGAAGGTGAAGATCGAGTTCTGGCCCTGCAGACCGTTGTCGTTCGACGCCAGTACGGTCGATCCGTCGGACGCATAGAGACGCAGGAATGGGTTTACGACGTTGTTGGTGCCGGTCCCCGTCATGGCGAACGTATAGGTCTGCCCGGCGACGAGCGACACCTGGTACCAGTCGTGATCCGACCCGGTCGACAGCGTGCCGCGCGCCGTCTGGCCAAGCCCGAGCGCATAGGCCGTCGAGGTCGATGCAGCGGCGTCGGAACCTTCGACGAGCTGCGGCAGGGGTGTACCGGGCGGGAAGCCGTCACCGGCTCCCGGCGGGGCAGCTTCGGTCATGGAAACCGACTGATCTGCCATATCGAACAAGCCGAACGGCGACAGACCAAGGCCCGAGTTCGCACCGCTCTCCGGGAGTGGGGCCTGGCACAGCTCGCACATGGGAAATTCCTGTCTCTCGACCAAACAATCCGAATTTTCATCAGACTAGCAACAATTCGAGCCCATTCGCAATCGATGCTTCGGGTGGCTTGGTGCCCACTTTATGACTGTCCCGGATTGATGCGGGCAGGTCACAGGTCACCCATCGACCTCGCGCTCTCGCTGCCGGCGGGACGCGGCTCGATGTCCGGAGTTGGATCGATGCCTCAGCTTTCCCTGTCGCTCGTATCGTCAAGCCGACGCGGGGTCATCAGGTGCGTGATCCGTCCCGGCGTCTGCCCGATCGCCGACCAGGTCGTGGCGTCGAACTCGATGACGGCGAGGGCCGCGGTCGGAAACTTGCTCGCGACCTCGGCGTATGAGCCGGATCGTGCCGGTGCTGCCAATTCGAGGATCAGCTCCTGGAGCCCCGGATTGTGGCCAACCATCATGACGGCGCGGCGCTTCGCCGGCTCGCCCACGAGGCGTTCGAGCAACCGGCTCGCGGGAGCCTCGTAAATCGCTTCATCGAAGACGATTGACGGTACCGGGGGCTGCAACTCCGGCATCACGAGCGCCAACGTCTCGCGTGTCCGGCGGGCGGGCGAACACACGATGTGGTCCGGCCTGATGCCCATCCGGCGCATGTGGCGGCCCATGCGCGGCGCGGCCGTCTCGCCGCGGGCGGCCAGAGGGCGATCGAAATCGGCAAGGGACGGGTCGCTCCAGCTCGATTTGGCGTGGCGGAGGAGGATCAGGGTCAGCATGCGGCGGCGGCCTTCTGGAACGTGCATATTCTGTCCTTTACGCGAAGGCTAGCGGATGTCCGGACAGCCAGCTAACCTTCCAACCGGATCGCGCCGGCAAGTGTCGAGGCGGCGCAAGGGATGCAACGCGAAGGAATACAGGGCATGGCGCACAAGGGATTGATTTTCGGCATTTTCCTGGCCCCTTTTCATCGAGCCGGAGACAATCCGACACTCGCCATCCGGCGCGATATCGAGCTGATCGAACTGCTGGACGGTCTGGGGTACGACGAAGCGTGGGTGGGGGAACATCACTCGGCCGGCTGGGAACTGATCGCGTCGCCCGAACTGGTGATCGCGGCGGCGGCCGAGCGGACGAAGCACATCCGGCTCGGGTCCGGAGTGACGAGCCTCCCCTACCATCATCCCTACATGGTCGCACAACGGTTCGTGCAGCTCGACCACATGACGCGCGGACGGGTCATGCTCGGTTGCGGCCCCGGCGCGCTGGTCTCGGATGCGTTCATGCTGGCGATCGCGCCCGACACACAACGGCGGCGCATGGACGAAAGTCTCGATGCGATCACACGGCTCCTGAAATGCGAGGAGCCCGTGACCATGAAGACCGACTGGTTCGAGATGCGGGAGGCGCGACTGCATCTTGCTCCCTACACCGATCCACACTTCAAGATCGCTGTCGCGTCGACGCAGACGCCGGCGGCCATGGTCGCGGCCGGCAAGTACGGCCTCGAGGTGCTGTCGCTCGGCGCTGGCCTGCCGGGTGGCCCTGAGGCCCTCAAGAACCAGTGGAAGATCGCCGAGGACGAGGCGGCCAAGCACGGCCGGACGATGAACAAGAAGGGCTGGCGTCTCGTCGTCAACATGCATTGCGCGGAGGACGACGAACTCGCACTGGCGCAGGTTCGCCACGGCGAGCGCGAGGAGACGGTGACATACTTCGAGGACACGCTCGGGCGCCCGCCGGGCCGCTCGGACGATCCGCTCCGCGAAGGCGTCAAGATGGGAACGACCCTCGTCGGCAGTCCCGATACCATCGCGAAGGGCCTCCGTCGGATGATGGAGACGGCCGGAGGCGAGATCGGCGGCTTCATGTTCCGCGCGCACGAGTGGGCGAACCGCGCCGACACCTACAACAGCTTCGAGCTGTTCGCCCGTTGGGTGATGCCGCAGTTCCAAGGCTCGACGGACACCGTCATCGCGTCCCGCGACTGGGCGCGTGCCAACCGGAAGACCATCTTCGCGCCCGTCGTCTCGGCCATCAAGAAGGCCTACGACGACGCGGGCCGGGTGGCGCCGGAGGACTGGCGCAAGCGCGTGACCGGTGCGCGCGACGTCGACGACAAGTGAGCCTGGGGCGCGGTGGGGCGACGGCGGACAGCCGCGCTCCGCCTTGCCCCTCGTGCTCGGAATTCCGATCCGGCCGGAGGATACAGCACCGTGAGCCAGTCACAGTCCGGGCTCGATCCAGAAGAGCAACGCGTCTTTTGCAGGCTGGCGGGCATCATGGTGCCGCCATCGCGCGAGTACGGCGTGCCGGGCGCCGACGATCCGATCATCTTCGCCGACATCGTGCGCTCGCTCGGGCGGGACGAGGCGGACGTGCGACGCCTGCTGCGGGAGGTGCAATCGTCGGGTGATCGTCCGTTCTGCGCACTCGACGACGGGCAAGCCGAGGCCGTCGCCATGGCCCTGCTCGGGCGTGGCGGCCGTGCGGCGGCGGCTGTCGGACGGTGCGTTCTCCAATGCTACTATCGCGACGATCGCGTGATCCGGGCGCTCGGACTCGAGCCGAGGGCGCCGTTCCCCAAGGGCCATGTCGTTCCGCCGGGAGACTGGTCGTTGCTGGAGGCGATGCGCGGTCGTCCGCGGATGTGGCGCGATGTCGACGGCACGGGGGCATGACATGAGCGACCATGGTGGCGCGGCTACTCCCCGGCCGACCGACGACATCGTCGACGTGCTGATCATCGGGTCGGGCGCATCGGGGGCTTCCGTCGCCTGGAGCCTCGCCGAGACGCGCATGCGCATCCTGTGCCTGGAACAGGGCGACTGGATCAAGCCAACGGACTTTCCAACGAACGGACGGGATTGGGAGGCGCGCCGCTACGGCGACTTCGACATCAGCCCGAACCGGCGCGGCCGCGAGACCGACTATCCCGTCAACGACGACAGCTCGCCGATGAAAGTCGCGAACTTCAACGGAGTCGGCGGCGGGACCGTGCTCTATACGGCGCACTTTCCGCGTATGCATCCGTCCGATTTTCGCGTGCGCACGCTCGATGGCGTGGCCGACGACTGGCCGATCGACTACTGGGCGCTCGAGCCCTATTTCGCCGAGAACGACCGGATCATGGGCGTGGCTGGGCTCGCGGGCGATCCCGCCTATCCCGCGCACGAGCCGACATTGCCGCCGGTGCCGCTCGGGCGGACCGGTACGCGCTATGCTCAGGCCCTGAACACGCTCGGGTGGCACTGGTGGCCCTCGGACATCGCGGTCGCGACCGCCGAGTACGACGGGCGCGCGCCGTGCATCAATCTCGGCCATTGCACGCCGGGATGCGCGCAAGGCGCCAAAGCCAGCGTCGACATCACGTATTGGCCACGGGCACTCAGGGCCGGTGTGGAACTTCGCACGCGGTGTCGCGTCAGGGAGATCACGACCGATGCGCGGGGCATGGCGACGGGCGTCGTCTACTACGATCCGAGCGGCGTCGAGAGGTTCCAGCCGGCTGAAGTCGTGATCCTCGCCGCGAACGGGATCGGCACGCCGCGGCTCCTTCTCAATTCGGCCTCGGGGGCGTTTCCGAAGGGGCTGGCCAACTCGTCGGATCAGGTCGGGCGCAACCTCATGGTGCACCCGTGGCCGCAGATCTACGGCTATGTCGACGACGAGATGGACGGCGACCGGGGCCCGATGACGGTGATGTGGTCGAAGGAGTTCTACGAGACCGACATGGCGCGCGGATTCGTGAGGGGTTACACACTCCAGTTCGCGCGCGGCACGGGGCCGGCGAACGAGGCGATCACGAGTAGCGCGGCCGGCCGGCTGCCGTGGGGGCGGGACCACCACGGCGTCTATCGCTCGCTGCTCTACCGGGCGCTGCGGGTGGGCGTCGCGTGCGAGGATCTGCCGGAAGCCCACAATCGCGTCACGCTCGACGCTCAGCTCAAGGACGCGCACGGCATCCCGGCGCCTCGGATCGACTACACGATCAGCGATAACACGCGACGCATGATGGAGCATGGCATCGCGCGCTCGGTGGAGATCCTGACGGCGGCCGGCGCCCGGCAGATCCATCTGCCGAAGCCCGACGTCCTCAACAGTCCCGGCCATCTCCTCGGCACGGCGCGCATGGGCAACGATCCCGAACGCTCGGTGGTCAATGCGTGGGGGCGCTCGCACGACGTGAAGAACCTGTTCATCGTCGATGGCAGCATCTGGGTCACGTCGGGCGGCGTCAATCCGACCTCGACCATTCAGGCGCTCGCGCTCTACATCGCCGATCAGATCAAGGCGCGGCTGACGACGCTGTTCGACTGAAAACCCGACGAACTTCAGGAGAGACAATGCCTATCGACGACCGGATACCCCGACCCGAGGCCGGCCCTGTCGCATGGCGCTCTTCGGCCAATCACAACAGCATGATGGATCGGTTCCGCGCGGCACCTTCGAAGCCATCGGGCGGCGTGGAACTCGCCTACTTCGGGTCGTCGGCGTTCCGGATCACGTCGCCGGAGGGGCTCACCGTGATGATCGATCCCTGGCGCAACCATCCGCTCCGTCACTGGGACTGGTATCTCAGGGACATGCCGATGACGCCCGTCGATATCGGGGTCTCGACACACGCGCACTTCGATCACGACGCGCTCAATTGTCTCGACGCACATGTGCTGCTCGACCGGCTGATCGGCACCTACAGTTTCCGCGACGTCACCATCACGGGCATTCCGGACAAGCACGCGACGCAATCGGGCTTCGGCACCTACGACTTCAAGATGGTGCACCGTGAGTTGAACGGCGTGGACATCGAACCGCCCGATAACCCGCGCTCGTGGGACAATTGTCTGATCGTCATCGAGACCGGTGGGCTGCGGATCCTGCATTGGGGCGACAACCGCCACGACGCGCCCGATGACGTCTACGCGGCGCTGGGCCGGATCGATATCGCGTTGCTGCCTGTCGACGGATCGCAACACGTCATGAGCTTCGGCATGACGGCCGAGATCATCGCGCGGCTCAAACCGAAGATCGTGGTGCCGCACCACTATTACATCTGGGATCTCACGACGCGTGGCTCGACGCTGCTGCCCGCGGATGACTGGGTCGCAGCACAGCCGAGGCCGCGACAGGTCGGCGGGGCGGTCGCGCAGTACACGGCCGAGGCGCTCGCGGGCCTCGAGACGACCGTCGACCATTTCGGGGATCACGTGGCCTTCGACAAGCTCGCCTGGAGGACCGGGGCGTAGTCGGGCGTGTTCATCCCCGGGCGCCGGTCGAGGCCATCCCTTCCGTGGAGGCGAGCTTGACATTTGCAAAGAACATAAATAGAACATTAGAGCTTAAGGCAGGTGCAACTCGAATTCGGTGGACAAGCGCCTCGTCGAACGACGGCGGAGGTGCGGTCGCGACGCTTGGGGAGTATCGAGGTGTCCACGACGGGAATTCGGTGAATGCTCGCGTGGCCGGTTCGGGGTCATGGGAGCCGCGGTGAACCCCGCAGGCGCACAACCCGCAGACACATGAGGAGAGCGAGATGGCTGGTTCGGTCAACAAGGTGATCCTGGTCGGAAATCTCGGCGCAGATCCGGAAATCCGGCGCACCCAGGACGGCAGGCCGATCGCCAATCTCCGCGTCGCGACCAGCGAGACGTGGCGCGACAAGAACTCGGGCGAGAAGCGCGAGCGGACGGAGTGGCATCGGGTCGTCGTCTTCAACGAAGGTCTTTGCAAGGTCGTCGAGCAGTACGTGAAGAAGGGGGCGAAGCTCTATATCGAGGGGCAGCTCCAGACGCGGAAATGGCAGGATCAGCAGGGCCAGGACCGGTACTCGACCGAGATCGTCCTGCAGGGGTTCAACAGTGTTCTCACCATGCTGGATGGCCGCAGCGGAATGGGCGGCGGCATGCAGGATGCCGGTGGTCCGGACTACGGCGACAGCGGGCCGGATGACGGCTTCGGCGGCGGATCGTCGGGTGGCGGCTACGGCGGTGGCGAGAGTGGTGGTGGGCGCGGCGGTCGCTCGTCGGGCCCGAAGTCGGGCGGTGGCGGCGGCGGCAAGCCCTTCGACAAGAAGATCGACGACGAAATCCCGTTTTGATCGCGCCGTTGCGGCCGTGCCTATCCCGTAACCGGGGCAGCATTGCGTGAGTTGCTCGGGGCGAAAGGTCGGCGCAAGTCGGCCGCGTGTGCCCCGACGAAAGGGCCCACTGTTCGGTTGGCACGATGGCGCTGGTCTCGGCAGCCGAGATCACGGCTAAGTGAGGCGTCGGCCGCCAGCTTGCGGCATGGGGTTTGCGGAGGGTCGGTCGTCAGTCGACCCAAAGCGGAACTTCAGTCGCCATGCGTTCCAGAATGAAGCAGCTCATCCAGAACCTGATGCTCAGCGCGGGTTCGCTGGTCTTGTGCTTCCTGTTGCTCGAATTCGTCGTGTTTCGGCTCATGCTGCCGCCTGACGATCTGCTGCCGAACGTCACCATCGATGGGGTCGTGCGCTATCAGCCGGGCACGCAGGCGACGTTCCGGCATCCGGACGGGCGCGCGAGCCGGGTCTCGATCAACGCGGACGGGTGGAATTCGACGATCCCACGGTACGAGACGGCGCGAACCGCCGGCGTGGGGCGGATCGCCGTCATCGGCGACAGCTACGTTCACGGCGCCTTCGTCGACACTCAGGACGGCTTTCCGGACGTGCTGCAATCCCTGCTCGGGCGACAGGGGCACCCGGTCGAGGTCTATCGCTTCGGCATGGATGGCGCGCCGCTCTCGCAGTACCTGCACATGCTGAGACGCGAGGTCCGCGCCTACCGCCCGGACATCGTCGTCATTCCGCTCATTCACAATGATTTCGACGAGAGCTGGCGGTTCCTCCAGACGCGCTATGCGTCGAGCTTCATGAAGATCGGGCGCGATGCCAACGGTCGCGCCATCGAGATCGCGCCGGCCGATTTCCGGCCTGGCCTGTCCGATCTCCTGAGGGGGTCGGCGACCTTCCGCTACCTCTACTACGAAACCAACGCCTATCTGCGCTTCAAGCACCTGATCAGCCGGATCTACTGGCGCGGCAATGAGGACTGGTCGCCGGAGTTCATCTCGTCGGCGGTCGATATCCGGAAAATCGGCGACGAGGAAAGCAACCGGTTTGCCGCGCGTCATGTGCTGGCCGAGATGAAGCGCCTTGCCGAGGCCGACGGGTTCAAGCTGCTGTTCGTCATGGATGCGGTGCGGGAGGCGATCTACGATCGTCGACCGGTCGAGTCCTATGCGGTCTCGCAGCTCAACCGGCTGGCGCGCGAGTTGACCGGCGAGCTCGGGCTGGCTTTCGTCGATCTCCAGGACGTGTTCGCCGAGGACTATGCCCGGCACGGCGAGCGGTTCGACTACGCCTACGACTGGCACTGGAATGCGCGGGCCAACCGGCTGGTCGCTGAGACCATTGCGCGTCGGCTCGCAGCGGACGGACGCCTCAGCGCATTCGGTGCAACGAAAAGGACAGCGACGACGGGCGGCTGAGGCTGCCTCCAGCGGCCGTCGGCCTCATCGCGCGGGTATCCTGGCGCGCAGGAAGCAGGCGAGCGGCACCGAGATGAAGCCGGTGATCGCCATCAGATAGAACGCGTTGACGTATCCGATCATCGCCGACTGGCGGTAGACCTCGCGGGACAGCCGCGCCAGCCCCGTATTCGTCTCGTGGTCCCACGGCGCGGGCATCCCATAGATGCCGAGGGCGATCCGGTAGGGCGAGATGAACTCCATCATCTCGGAGTAGTTGATCGAGGTCGAGCGGACGAGAACCAGCACGGCCATCGAGATGAAGAGGCTCGAGCCGAAATTCCGCATCAACGTGAAGACGGCCGAGCCTTCCGTGATCTGGTGGCGCGGCAGAGTGGTGAAGGCCATGACCGTCATGGGCGTGAAGGTCACGCTCTGGCCGAGGCCGACCAGAAAGTGGCTCCAGAAGATCGCGCTCTCGGTGACGTTGATGTCGAATTGCGCCATCCACCAAGAGGCGCCGCCCTGGATCGCGAGGCCGGAGGCAATGGCGAAACGTGGCGCCACGCGCGTCAGCCAGGCGATGAAGAAGAAGGCCGTCCAGTTGCCGAGGCCCCGGGCTGCGATCAAGGTTCCGATGACGCTGTCGGGATAACCGCGCAAGTCGTGCAGGAGGCTTGGGAACAGCACGAGGCTCGTGAAGCTCAGCATGCCCATCACGAACGCGATCAGGAGGCCGATGCTGTAATTGCGATCCAGCAGCAGGCTCGGACTGAGAAACGGTTCCCTGGCGGTCAGGCAGTGGACGACGAAGATCCACAGCGCGAGCAGGCCGACGAACGCGAACGCCGTGATCTGGCCGGAGTCGAACCAGTCGAGCCGCTGGCCGCGATCGCAGATCAGCTGGGCGCAGATCAAGGCCACCGACAGGGCGATGAAGCCGAGCCAGTCGAGCCGGGCCGGCTTCTTCTCGGTGTAGTCGGCGAGCGCGAACCAGATGGTCACCAGGGCGGCGATGCCCGGGGGCACGATCATGAAGAAGGCGGCGCGCCAGTTCCACGCCTCGGTGGCCATGGCGCCCAGGATCGGGCCGACCACCGGGCCAAACACGGCGCCGATGCCCCACATGACGAGCGCCATCGGTTGCAGGTGGGGCGGGAACGTCGCGAGAAGGATCGCCTGGCCCATGGGCATGATGGGGGCGCCGAATGCGCCTTGCGCGATGCGCGCGACAACGAGCGTTTCGAGGCTCGTGGCGATGCCGCACAGGAAGGACGACACGGTGAAGCCGAGCACCGTGAAGAACATCATGTTCCGCCAGCCGACACGGCTCGCCATCCAGCCGGTGATCGGCGTGGCAACGGCGGTCGCGACGAGATTGAGCGTGACGACCCAGGCGATCTCGTCCTGGGTGGCGGAGAACGATCCGCGGACCTGTGGCAGGACGAGATTGGCGAGCGTAATGGTCATGCCGAACAGCAAGTTCGACAACTGGACCATCAGGAGGATCAGCCACTGCCGGCCGGTCAGGCTCAGCAGCCCGCCGCGGCTCGCGCCCGGTTCGTCCATGTGTTCAGCGTTTCCGCCGGTCGCCTCGAGACCTCAAGGTCCTCTCGCACACCACGACCGCCCTTTCCTGAGCCGCAGGCTGACATCAAACTGTCATCCATGCAGCCGGATTCTTCTGCAGGGCTGGTCGGCGGAAACTGCGGGTTTCGTCAGCCCGTCGTGCCCTGAAGCGATTTCCGGTAGCCGAACGACCGCTCGATGCGGCCGAGGATGTGGGCGCCAGATGTGGTCGGCTCGTACTTGCAGTCCGCATCGGATGCGCCGAGCTGGCGGGGGTCGACAACGGCCTTGAAGTCGGGGTCGTAGAAGGTGGCGATGGAAAAGCGTTCGCGACCGGACTTGTTGATCACGCGATGCGGGGTCGAGGCGTAGCGATCATTGGTCCAGCGGGCGAGCAGATCGCCGACATTGACCACCAGTGTGCCCGGGATCGGCGTGGCTGCGATCCATGATTTCGACTGCCGCTCGAGCACCTCGAGGCCGCCGCTGCTGTCCTGCCAGAGGAGGGTGATGCAGCCGAAATCGGTATGGGGGGCAAGGCCGAACTGGTCGGACGTCGCGCTCGCCGGGTGGGGCGGATAGTAGATGATCTGGGTGCGTTGCAGGCGCTTCTGGTAGTGGCTGCGGAAGAAATCCGGAGCGAGACCGAGCGAGACGGCGACGCAGGTCAGAAGATCGGCACCGCAGCGGCCGATTTCCTCGTAGTAGGTGGTCATGGCACGCTGGAGCCCGGGGCGGTCGGAAGGCCAGTTGTTCGGGCCGCGCAGTGGCTCGCCGGCGACCACGTCGGGGTCATCCTCCGGCAGCTCCAGTCCCATCGTGTAGAACTCCTTGTAGTCGGGCTTGGTCGCCTCATACATCAGCGCATCCCCGAGCGCATTGAAGCCGCGATGGCGCTTGTTGATCGCCACCTCGCGCTTCTTCTCGACGGGCTGATGGAAGAAGCCCTTGGCCTCGGCCAGCGCGTCGTCCACCACGGCGGGGGGAAGGCCATGATTGGCGATGTAGAGGAAGCCGACCGTCGTGAAGGCCTTGTGGATCTCGGCTGCGGCGCGCGCGATGCTCGCGGCGGACCCCTCGCGGACGCCACTCATGTCGACGATCGGCAACTCGTTCATCTCGGACTCCCAGGTCAGACTGGCATTTTGCACAGGGTAGCGAGGGTTCCGTTCCGCCACAATCGGCGTGGCCCGTATGCCACCGCCTTAACTTAACGGCATCGGCGTCCGCACGTCGGGTCTGGTTCCGGGAGGCGTGCAGCCCTAAGTTCGGATGGCGTCAGGAGTGAGGGTGCGTTGTCCCGCGTATTGCATGCCATCTGTCTGGCCGCCGGCCTCTTCGTGAGCATCGAGGTTGCCGCCGTTCGTGCCAGCGAGAGCGAGCGCCTCGCGCTGCTCGATCATCTGTCGGCTCCGGATGGCGATGGCCTCGTCTTGATCGAGCCACAGCCAGCGGTACCGGAGGTGCCTGACGGCACGCGCATGCGCCGCTCCTTCAGCCTCGTGGTCGGGGGCGATCTCGGGCTTGGCGCCCACTCGGCGGCGGTTCGGCCCGACGGTACGTCCCGGCATGGCGAGTTCCGGCCCTGGACAGCCATCACCGCGGGCATCGCCCCGCTGATCGACGGCGATCTCAACTTCGCCAATCTCGAGACGGTGGTCACCGGGCGGAACGAGCTCGCCGCAGCCGACAAGGCCTTCAACTTCAGGACGCATCCCAATGGAGCCGCCCATCTCGTGGGGCTTGGGTTCAACCTGCTGTCGACGGCCAACAATCACGCCATCGACTATGGCGTCGCCGGCGTCAGAGATACGGTGCGGCATCTCGATGGCTTGAAGGAACGCGGTGGACTTCTTGCGCATGCCGGCGTCGGGGCCGATCGCGAGGCAGCTTCGCGGCCGCAGATCGTGGGGGTCAAGGGCGCGAAGCTCGCTTTCTCGGCTCTCGGTATCGACAGTGGCGGTCGCGCGGGGCCGCAGCTGCCGGGCCTGATGGCGTGGCGCTCTC
>JBGSJD010000306.1:0-5495 GCA_041742195.1 Hyphomicrobiaceae bacterium | reverse complement strand
GGCCGCGTTGCGATAGGTGATGGCCTGCGACCAGGGCTGCGCGTTGGCGATGTCGAACGTGGTCTGCTGGCTGGTGGCGTCGTCGTTGGTCAGGATCGACTGATAGAGCTGCCAGCTGGTGTTGTAGTAGTCGGTGCGCGTTGCCCAGGCTTGGCCGCCGGTGTCGGTGAAGCGGCCTTCCGCCCCCTCGAAGCCCCGCGCTGCGAGTGCGAACGACGTCGGCGCGTTGCCGCTGGTGAACACGAGCGTGTCGGTGCCGTTGCCGCCCTGCACGTTGGCGAGGTCGTCGGAGGCATCGAAGAAGATCGTGTCGTTACCATCCTCGCCGAACAACCGATCGACGCCCGATCCGCCGATCAGCACGTCGTTGCCGCCACCGCCGTAGATCGTGTCGTTGCCCGTTCCGCCGTCGATCGTGTCGTTGCCGGCAGAACCGAGCGTCCCGCGTCCCGGCTGCACCGGCGCCGCCACGGAGACGTGCATGTCGTAGGTGGCATTCGCGGTCATCTGCAGGCTCGAGCCCACATTGCCGATCACGATGTAGTAGGTGCCGGCCGTGCCGACAGTGGTCGAGGCGAAGGAGTCGAGCCCCGTCGACGAGCCGGGATCGATGGCCGCGTCGTCGTTGTAGGCAAGCACGTTGAGGCTCGCGTCCGCGATGTAGACCTCGGAATCGAGGTTGCTCGTCGCATCGACGTCCACGCTGATCGTCGCGCCGGCGTTCACCGTCACCGCGTACCACGCGGCGGGCACCAGCTGCGACCCGCCCGCAACCGAATCCCGCGCCGTCACGTGCGGCACCGTCGTCGAGTTGGCGATGTTGCCGTTGCTCGAGAGGCTGAACAGGTTGGTGAGATTGACCGCGCTCGCCGTCCCCGTGTTGCCAGACGGGTTGGTGACGAGGCCACTGCCGAACCCGACGCCGCTGTTGCCCACGATCTCGGGCGAGGCCTCGCCATAGATCAGATCGTCGTTGGCGCCGCCGTTGATGGTGTCGCCACCGCCGCCACCGGCCATCGTGTCGTTGCCGTTGTTGCCGTTGAGCACGTTGGCGAGCGCGTTGCCGCCGATCACGTCGTTGCCCGATCCGCCGCTCGCATTCTCGATGTCGGCCGTCTGCGCGATCGTGTAGCCGCCATAAATGCCGTTGACGTAGCTCGGCGCGCCGCCGCCGAGCGACGTGTTGGAGATCTGCGCCGGCGACAGGTCGATGACCGCGTTGCCGGAGCCGCTGTAGACGATCTGGTCGGTGCCGCCGCGATCATAGATGCCACGCCACTGTGCGCCCGTGCCGTTCGTGTTGCCGAGCGTGTAGGTGTCATTGCCCGTGTTTGTCGTCGTGTTGGCGCCGTAGATGAACTGCATCGCCGCGATATCGAGCGCCATCGGCGTCGACGCGTCGCCGTAGTTGAAGGTCGGCAACGAGCCTTGCTGGGTCTCGAAGCCGTGGTTGTAGGACATGATCGTGTAGACGTTCTGGTTCAGGTTGTTCGAGCCGTAGCTGCCGAACGCACCCGACACTCCCGGAAACACCGTCGATCCGCCGCCCGTATCGTGCGGATGCGCGAGGCCGAGGGCATGGCCGAGCTCGTGCACGAGCGTCGAGAAACCGAGGCCGCCCGGCTGCAGGCCGTTGCTGTCCCAGCCGTAGCCGTTCTGATTGTAGGAGCCGATCGCCTGTCCCGTGCTGCTCGGCACGTTGTGGAAACCGAGGCTTCCCTGAACATCGGTGTGCTTCCTCTCGACGAAGTTGGCGCCGGCGGAGGTGAACACTTCCTGGAACGTGATGTTGGCGACTGCCGACCACGTCGCCAGCGCGGCCCGATAGGCGTCCTTCTCGGCCGTCGTCCACGCGCTGGACGAATTGGCATCATCGAAGAAATAGGTGATCGCCGTGCTGTTGTTCCACTTCTGGCCCCAGATGAGGCCTTCGAGCATGACGTTGCCGCTGTCGCCGACCGTGCCGCCGTAGACCGCGGAGATCTCGGACGAGCCATCGCCCGCCGGCGACGGCGGCGTATCGCTGGCGACGAACGCCTGCTTCTCGGTGACGAGCGGCCCCGCCGCAATGGCGTCCTCGGTCAGCGCGAGAAATGGCCTGAGCGCGATCGTCGCGTTACCGCCCGTTGCATTTGCCGTTCCGCCACCACACATCGTGCACATGATCCGAGCCCCATCAATGTTCGACGCCAAGCGCGTGAGTGAATCCGAAATCCCGTCGATGTCGATAGCAAACCGCCATGACAATTGGCTAGCATACGGACGGCTCGCGTAGAAGCTGGGGACAGCACAAGATTTGCTCGCCTCTGGATTGCAGACGCACGAAGTTCGCTACTTCTCGGCGCATCGCAACTTGAGTGGGACGACACCGCATGAAGAACCTGACACGCGCCATCCTGGCGGCCGGAGCGAGTGTGATGGCCGCCATCGGTGGCTCGGGCGACGCCGCGGCCGGCAAGGGGGTCGCTGGCCTTCCCTATTCGGAGGGGCGGACGTTCGCCAGGCTCGACGACTATCTTGCCCATCTGAAAGAGCGCTCGACCATTGGTGTGCCGCACTATGAGGAAGTGGCGCCCGGCGTCTATGTCCGTCAGGGGCAGGTCGCGCCGCGCGGCGGCAAACCCGCTCGGATCACACGCGACGAATTGCGTCGCCAGTTCGGCTTCGATCGCTGATCGGCCCGGCAAACGGTCCGCCAGCCGCGAAACTTCGCCCGTTTCGCAGACCGCCGAGACATGCTAACGCCCTGCCCTGACAGCCAGATCAGGACACGCAGTCTCATGACGACAGCCGCGACGCCCATCCGAAGGGCATTGATCTCGGTCTCGGAGAAATCCGGGATCGTGGAATTCGCCCGCGCCTTGTCCGGCCATGGGGTCGAGATTCTCTCGACGGGTGGAACAGCGGCGGCCCTGAAGGCGGCCGGCGTGCCGGTGAAGGACGTGGCGGAGCACACCGGCTTTCCCGAGATGATGGACGGCCGCCTGAAGACGCTCCATCCCAAGGTTCACGGTGGCCTGTTGCAGGTCCGCGGCGATCGCACCCACGAGGCATCCGCCGCCGAACACGCGATCCCGCCGATCGACCTGCTCGTGGTCAACCTCTACCCTTTCGAGGCCACCGTCGCGAAGGGCGCCCCGTTCGCCGATTGCATCGAGAACATCGACATCGGCGGACCGGCCATGTTGCGCGCCGCCGCCAAGAACCACGTCGCGGTGACGGTGATCGTCGACCCAGCCGATTACGCCCGCGTGCTCGGCGAGTTGCAGTCCGGCGGCGGAACCACCCTCGCCTTGCGCCGCGAACTCGCGCGTAAGGCCTTCGCACTGACCGCTGGCTACGACGCGGCCATCTCGAACTGGCTCGGCACGGGCGTCGGCGAGGACACCGCCGCGACGACCATATTCCCACCCACTCTCACGGTGCAGCTCGCCAAGGCACAGGACATGCGCTACGGCGAGAACCCGCATCAGGGGGCGGCCTTCTACGTCGAACCGGTCGCCGCGCCGGGATCGATCGCCACAGCCCGGCAGCTCCAGGGCAAGGAGCTGTCCTACAACAACATCGCCGACACCGATGCAGCCCTCGAGTGCGTCAAGGCTTTCGGGGACAGCCCCGCCTGCGTCATCGTCAAGCACGCCAATCCCTGCGGCGTGGCCGAGGCCCCCTCGCTTCTCGACGCCTACGAGGCAGCCTTCCGCACCGATCCGGAATCGGCCTTCGGCGGCATCATCGCCTTCAATCGACCACTCGACGCCATGACGGCCCGCACCATCGTCGAACGCCAGTTCGTCGAGGTCATCGTCGCGCCCTCGGCCGACGCGGCCGCGGTGGAGGCTGTCGCCGCCAAGAAGAACGTCCGGCTTCTGGTTGTTGGCGACTTTCCGGCACAGATCACACCTCGCCTCGACTGGAAGAAGGTGACCGGCGGTCTTCTGGTCCAGGATGCCGACCTCGCCCTGTCTGCCGAGTTGAAGGTGGTCACGAAGCGCCAGCCGTCCGAGCGCGAAATGACCGATCTCCTGTTCGCCTGGAAGGTAGCGAAGTTCGTCAAGTCGAACGCCATCGTCTACGCCCGCGACCGTTCGACGATCGGCGTCGGCGCCGGCCAGATGAGCCGCGTCAACGCTTCGCGCATCGCCGTCATCAAGGCCGAGATGGCCGGTCTCGACGTCAACGGCTCCGTCGTCGCATCCGATGCGTTTTTCCCCTTTGCCGATGGCCTGTTGTCGGCCGCCGGAGCAGGCGCGACGGCCGTCATCCAGCCGGGTGGCTCGATGCGCGATGCCGAGGTCGTCGCCGCGGCCGACGAGCAGGGCCTGGCCATGGTATTCACCGGCATGCGTCATTTCCGGCATTAGACAAATCCCCTGTGGTGCACCGAAGCACGCCAGCGACCGCGAGCCGGATGAGGAGTGGCACCGTGAGTGATCAGTCGACTGGACGTCCCCGGCCATTGGCGCCGGACGATTTCATTGCCGACCCGCCGCCGCCGCGGCGCGCACCGAGCCTGCGCCGTCTCTCGGTCGTCGTCCCGTTGCTGAACGAGGAGCGCACGGTTCCGCTCCTTGCCTCGCGCCTGACCACGGCGCTCGAGGCGCTCGGCAACCCCTTCGAGGTGATCATTGTCGACGACGGCTCGACGGATGGCACCATGGCGGCGCTGCGCCGGCTGAATGCGGCCGATCCCCGTTTCAAGGCCGTGTCGCTCAGTCGCAACTTCGGCAAGGAGATCGCGGTCGCCGCCGGCCTGAAGCACAGCTCTGGCGAGGCCGTGGTGATCATGGACGGTGACCTCCAGCATCCCCCGGAGATGATCGGCCGCTTCGTCGAACTGTGGGACGACGGCTATGACGTGATCTACGGCCAGCGCACCGACCACAGCCGCAACTCGGCGATGGAGAAACTGTCGGCGCGCCTCTTCTATCGGGTCTTCCAGTTCCTGAGCGGGACCGCGCTTCCCGACGGCGCCGGCGATTTCCGCCTGCTCGATCGGCGCGTCGTCGACGTCTTCAACCGGCTCGACGAGCGCTCGCGCTTCAACAAGGGGCTGTTCGCCTGGGTTGGCTTCAAGTCGATCGGCATCCCGTTCGAGGTGGCGGCCCGTGCGCACGGAACCACGCGGTGGCCGTTCGGGCGCCTCCTGCATTTCGCCGTCGACGGCATCGCCTCGTTCTCGACGCTGCCGCTGAAGGTTTGGTCCTACGTCGGCGTGCTCGTTTCCGGCTTCGCCCTTCTCTACGCGGCGGTGTTCCTTTTCAAGACGCTGATCTGGGGCGCCGACGTGCCCGGCTTCCCGTCGATCTTCATTTCGGTCCTGTTCCTCGGTGGCATCCAGCTGATTTCGCTCGGTGTGATGGGCGCCTACATCGGCCGTATCTACGAAGAGGTGAAGGGCCGTCCGCTGTTCATCGTGGCCGACGTCGTGGGGCTGGATCCCGCCAGGCTCGCGACCACCGGGAGCGCCATGCCCGCCGCCGGCGCGCCTCCGGACC
>JBGSJD010000305.1:0-4667 GCA_041742195.1 Hyphomicrobiaceae bacterium | reverse complement strand
GCGGCGTGGCACGCTGGGCGGCGATTCGACGTCATCCGACAGGCTTTTCTCGAGCGCTCGATCCCGGTCGGCCAGCGCATGACGGTAAATGCGGGAACGGGGCCGGCGGCGGGCGCGTTCGCGGGGCTCGACGCGGACGGCGCGCTGCTCATTCGCTCGGACGAGGGGGCTGTGCTGCGCTATACGTTCGGAGACGTGGCGCTCGCGGCTCAATCCGTGTAACCCTTACGGGTGAAACCCATAAAACAGAAGTCGATGGCCGGGATGGCCATCTGAAGGATAACGCCGGATATGGCAGAAGAGACGACGCCGGCAGCAGGCCGGCGAGCACGACGCGAAGGCGATGAACTGATTTTTCTCGCCCTGGGCGGTCTCGGTGAGATCGGGATGAACTGCTACCTCTACGGGCTCGGGCCCAGTGGCGGGCGCCGGTGGATGATGGTCGATCTCGGCATCACCTTCCCGGAAGGCGAGGACGATCCGGGGGTCGACGTCATCCTCCCGAACCTCAAGTTCATCGAGGCGCAGGGCAAGGCGCTCGAGGGCATCGTACTGACGCACGCGCACGAGGACCATCTCGGGGCGGTGATCGAGCTTTGGCCACGGCTGAAGGTGCCGGTCTATGCGACGCCGTTCACGGCGGCCTTCCTCAAGGCGAAACTGGCCGAGAACGGGGGCGGGCTCAAGATCCCGATCGTCGAGGTGCCGCTCGGGGGGAAGTTCAGCGTCGGGCCGTTCCAGTGCGAAATGATCTCGATGTCGCACTCGATCCCCGAGCCGAACGGCATGGCGATCCGGACGCCGCACGGGACGGTGTTCCACACCGGCGACTGGAAGCTCGACGATCATCCGCTGATCGGCAAGCCGGCCGACGAGGCGCGTATCCAGGCGCTGGGCCAGGAGGGTGTGCTGGCGCTCGTCGGTGATTCGACGAATGCGTTCCGTGACGGCCGGTCGCCCTCGGAAGTGGATGTGGCAGCGTCGCTGACGAAAGTGATCGCGGCAGCCAAGCGGCGGGTTCTGGTGACGTCGTTCGCCTCGAACGTCGCGCGCATCAAGGCCGTTGCGGACGCGGCCGAGGCGACGGGGCGGCATCTCGTCGTTGCGGGGCGGTCGCTGCATCGCGCCATCCAGGTCGCGATCGATACCGGCTATCTGCCGCGCAACTTCCGCTATTCCGACCAGAACGAGTTCTCCTACTTCGCGCCCGACGACGTCGTGGCCATCGTGACCGGCAGCCAGGGTGAGCCGAGGGCAGCGCTCGCCCGGATCGCGGAGCGGCAGCACCCCGAGATCTCGCTCAACGAGGGCGACACGGTCATCTTTTCCTCGCGGACCATTCCTGGCAACGAGAAGACCATCGGGCGTATCCAGAACTCGCTGGCGCGGATGGGTGTCGACATCGTCACCGACAACGACACGCTGGTGCATGTCACCGGCCATCCGCGGCGGGAAGAACTGCGGCAGATGTACAGCTGGATCCAGCCGCGGATCGCCATTCCGATGCACGGCGAGATCCGCCACCTCAAGGAACATGCGCGGATCGCCCGCGCCTCGGGGGTGCCGGAGGTTCTGACGCCTGTCAACGGCGAGGTCGTACTGCTGGCGCCGGGTACGGCACGGATCGTCGACGAGGCGCCCGTGGGGCGGCTTTTCCGCGACGGCCGGCTGATCCTGCCCGAGGACGACAGCGCCGTCCGCGAGCGGCGGAAACTGGCGTGGGTCGGCCTTGCGGCCATCTCGCTGGTGCTGTCGCGCAAGGGCGAGGTGCTGGCCGATCCCGAGATCGCGCTCGACGGCATTCCGTTCGAGGACCGGTACGGGACGAGCATGGAGGACATCGTGTTCGACGCGGTGGAAGGAACGCTCAAGGGCATTCCTCCCGGCCGTCGGCGCGATCCGGACATGCTGCGCGAGGCGCTCCGGCGCTCGGTGCGCTCGGCCATCGACCAGGCGTGGGGCAAGAAGCCAATCGTCAAGGTGTTCGTTTCGATCGTCGCAGGCGCCAAGGGCTGATCGTCACGTGCGGGGACCGCGTCAGCGTCGCCTGTCGCTGGCGCGCCGGCTCGGCTATACTCGGGCCAACCCATCGCCTGCAACGGGACCCACGCACATGATCGGCCGCCTGAACCACGTCGCCATCGCCGTCCGCAATCTCGAGGCCTCGACGGCCGTCTATCGCAACACGCTCGGGGCCAAGGTGACGGCTCCCGATACGCTCCCCGAGCACGGCGTCACCGTCGTGTTCGTGGAGCTGCCGAACACAAAGATCGAGCTTCTGCAGCCGCACGGGGCCAATTCGCCGATCGCCAAGTTCCTCGAGAAGAACCCGGACGGCGGCATCCATCATGTCTGCTACGAGGTCGACGACATCATCGCGGCGCGGGACAAGCTGAAGGCGGAGGGTGCGCGCGTTCTCGGCGATGGCGAGCCGAAGATCGGGGCGCACGGCAAACCCGTCCTGTTCCTGCATCCCAAGGATTTCTGCGGGACGCTGGTCGAACTCGAGCAGGCCTGACGGCGGCGCGGCCAGCCGGCTACTGCCATATGCATCCAGTGCGAGGACACGCATGAGCGTTGCTTTTCTGATCGCTGTTTACTTCATCGTCTGGTGGGTGACGCTGTTCATCGTGCTGCCGTTCGGTGTGCGAACGCAGGCGGAGGCCGGCAGCGTCGTGGCGGGGACGCCGGAAAGCGCGCCAGCGCAGTTCCGGCTCGGGCGGGTGTTGCTCATCACGACCGGCGTTGCGGCCGTGATCTTCGCGCTGCTCTATGCCGGCGTTCAGCTCAGGATCATCGATCTCTACGGGCTCTCGGCCGGGACGGAATAGCCGTCGCGACGGGCGTCCGGCAGGGCCGGAAAAACAATCGGGGCAGAGCCTTCCGGCTTTGCCCCTGAGCTTTCGATCATAGATCGTCGACAATCTATCTTTATTTCAAGCCTGATCCCTTACCCCCGGTCGCCGCGGGTATGGTCCGCCCTGATTTTCAGTCCGTCGCTTTTCTGGCGCAAGCTGATCGGACCGTCGTGTCTCCCCAGACCTGGGCTCAACCCGGCGTGTGACCGGTGCCGACCCCTTTTCAGAGTAACTCCGGGAACGTAGCCGAGGCCGCTGCACCTGTCAGCACAATTCTGTGACAAATTGACTTTGTGCCCAATGCGGGTGATCCGATACCGTGAAACGCGGACGATGGACGGACACAGCGCGCCGAGGATTGCGGGACGCGCTGGAAAATGGCACTTCGCCATCTAGCGTCGGGTTCGCGTCGGGGCTAACCACACGCCGTCACCGATCATTCGGGGCGCGCAGAGGCCCGACGACCTCCTCGACGCGTCCTGCTTCCAACCGGAGCCTCATGGCCATGCGCCTCAGCCGATACTTCCTGCCGGTCCTGAAGGAGACACCCAAAGAGGCCGAGATCATCTCCCACCAGCTCATGCTGCGGGCGGGCCTCATCCGGCAGGAGAGTGCTGGTATCTATGCCTGGCTGCCGCTGGGACTGCGCATCCTGAACAAGGTCAACGCCGTCATCCGGGAAGAACAGAATCGGTCGGGCGCGGTGGAGCTGCTCATGCCGACCATCCAGTCGGCGGACCTGTGGCGCGAATCCGGCCGCTACGACGCCTACGGCAAGGAAATGCTCCGGATCCAGGACCGGCACGAGCGCGAGATGCTGTTCGGCCCGACCAACGAGGAGATGATCACCGCGATCTTTCGCACGTACGCGAAGAGCTACCGGGATCTGCCGCTCAACCTCTATCACATCCAGTGGAAGTTCCGGGACGAGGTGCGGCCGCGGTTCGGCGTCATGCGCAGCCGCGAATTCCTGATGAAGGACGCCTATTCGTTCGACCTCACCAAGGAGGCGGCGCGGCACGCCTACAACAAGATGTTCGTCGCTTATCTCAGGACCTTCGCGCGGCTCGGGCTGAAAGCCATTCCGATGCGCGCCGACACGGGGCCGATCGGCGGCGATCTCAGCCACGAGTTCATCATTCTCGCCGAGACGGGCGAGAGCGAAGTCTTCTGCCACAAGGACTATCTCGCGTTCGCGACGCCGCCGGCCGACGTCGATTTCGACGACGTCAGCGGGCTGCAATCGACCGTCGACCGGTGGACCTCGCTCTATGCGGCGACTTCGGAGATGCACGACACCACTGCATGGGATGGACTTGCTGGCGACGCCCGGGTGTCGGCGCGCGGCATCGAGGTCGGTCACATCTTCTACTTCGGCACCAAGTATTCCTAGCCGATGAAGGCCGCCGTGCAGGGGCCGGACGGCAAGCCCGTCACCGTGCACATGGGCTCCTACGGCATCGGACCGTCGCGGGTGGTGGCGGCGATCATCGAGGCGAGCCACGACAAGGACGGCATCGTGTGGCCGGTTCCGGTGGCGCCGTTCGAGGTGGCGCTGGTCAACCTGAAGCCGGGGGATGCGGACACGGACAAGGTGGTCGCCGATCTCGAGCGCCAGCTCGAAGCCGCCGGGATCGAGGTTCTGGTCGACGATCGCGACGAGCGGCCGGGTGCGAAGTTCGCGACGATGGATGTGATCGGTATCCCCTACCAGCTCATCGTCGGGCCGAAGGGCGTCAAGGCCGGCGAGGTCGAGATCAAGGCCCGTCGTGACGGCGCGCGCCGGACGTTGCCGCCGGATGCGGCGGC
>JBGSJD010000304.1:0-2565 GCA_041742195.1 Hyphomicrobiaceae bacterium | reverse complement strand
CGGCAACGCGGACGCATGGCACGTCGGCGCCGGGCTGGGCTTCCAGCGCCTGAATGGCGTTGCGGACGAGGTTGTTGAGGACCCGGAAGAGATGCTCGCGGTCGGCGTCGACGCGCAGCGCGGCGTGCACCGTGACGTCCCAGCCGATCCCCCCCTCGCGGGGCAGGTCCAGTCCGTCCGCCACCTCGTCGACAAGCTCGCGGAGCGCGATCTCCTCGCGCTCGGGCGGGCGCTCCGCAGCCTTGCCGAAGCGGAGGGTGTCGTTGCAGAAGGCAATGGCGCGGTCGAGCGAAGCAATCAGCTTCGGCGCGAAACGCTGGACCGTCGGATCCGGGGTCGATGTCAGCCGATCGGAGAGCAGCTGGGTGTTGGCCAGCAGGTTGCGAAGGTCGTGGTTGATCTTGCTCACCGCGAGGCCCAGCGCGGCGAGCCGGCTCTTCTGGCTCAGAAGCTGGGCCAGCTCGGTCTGCATGTGGGCGAGTTCGCGTTCGGCGACGCCGATCTCGTCGCTGCGCTTCGACGGGGAAATGATGCGGCTCCTGTCCTCCGGGTTCTCGGCGAAGCGCACCATGTTGCGCGCGATCCGCATCATGGGGCGGACGAGAAGCTGGTTCAGTGCCATGTAGACGAGCGCCGCCGTGATGATCGAGATGATCACGGAGAGGCCGAGAATGTTCAGCGCGAACCCCCACATGGCCTTGCGCAGCGGGGCCTCGGGGATGACCATCTCGATCAGGTCGCCGGCGTCGTCGGCGGGCTGGCCGAAGATGCGCAGCATGCGGTCGCCGCTCGAGACGAGGACGCCGAGGGCGTCGCCAATGGCCCCCAAGCGCCCCACGAGACCGCCCTTGCGGATCTGGGTGAGGTCGTAGGTCTGGTCGATGGCAACGGGCATGTCCGATTGGAGGACGAGCAGGCGCTGGTCGTTCCGCTTCAGGGCGACGGCGCGGACCTGGGCCGTCCGCAGCAGCTCGGCGCGGAGTTTCTCGGGCACGGTGCCCGTGGGAGACGCCTCAGCCGCCAACGATGCCAGCTGCGCCGCCATGAGGCGGTCGAGCAGCCAACTGTTGCGGAAATTGGCAACCGAGGGCACAAAAATGAGCACCTCGGCCAGCATCACGAAGAGGGTCGTGAGGACAAGCAGCTTGGCCGAGAGGCCAAGTTGCGTATAGCGCGCAGCGGCAGCGGTTGCGCCGCCGCTCCGCGCCCGTTCCTGCCGGTCCGTCGTGTCGACCTTCTGGTCCAACCGCCAATGCTCCCTGCCGGGCCCGCCGCCGGGCCGGACCAAGGCCTGTCAGCCGAGCCGCGACAGGAACGAGATGACGCTGCGCACGAACGGGCTGCCCGCCTTGGATGCATAGTACCGCAGTGCGGCCCGCTTGTTGATCTCGCTGAGCGTGGGGTAGGGAGATACCCATTGCGCCATGTCGGTGATCTTCATCTTCTTCGATATGGCGAGCGACCACATCTGGATCAGCTCGCCGGCGTGCTCGCCGACGATGGCGGCTCCGACGATCCGGTCGCGCTTGTCGGTCACGACCTTGACAAAGCCCTCGGTCGCGCGCTCGGCCTGGGCGCGGTCGTTCTCGTGGTAGGGCCAGCGATAGACATTGACGCTGCCGTGGCGCTTCCTCGCCTCGTCCTCGCTCAGGCCGACGTTGGCGAGTTCGGGCTCGGTGTAGGTGACCCACGGAATGTGATCGGTGCTCGCCTTGGCCGGCAACTTGAAGCAGATGCGCCGCATGACGATGCCGGCATGGTAGTTGGCGACGTGGGTGAACTGGAGGCTGCCAGCCACGTCGCCGATGGCGTAGACACTGGAGTTGGTCGACAGGAGATTGGCGCCGACCGTGATGCCGCGGCGATCGTAGGCGATGCCGGCAGCTTCGAGGTTCAGCCCCGCGACGTTCGGCTTGCGGCCAGTCGCCACGAGAATGTGGGTGCCTTCGATGGCGTCGGGCCCCTCCGGCCCCACGACGTGCACCTTGACGACGCCCATGCGGCTTTCGACGCGCTCGACCTTGGTGCCCTCGCGGATCGACATGCCTTCCTCGACGAGATGCTTCAGGACGACGTCGGTCAGTTCCGGGTCGTCCTTGCCGAGCGCCTTCATGCCTTCGACGACCGTAACGCGCGCGCCGAGGCGCATGTGGGCCTGGGCCATCTCGATGCCGATCGGACCGCCACCGATGACGATCAGATGACCGATGGGGGAGGCGTTCTCGAAGAGCGTCTCGTTGGTGAAGTGGGGCGCCTGGTCGAGCCCGGGGATCGGGGGGACGAAGGGCGACGAACCGGTCGCGATGCAGAACTTGCGGGCGCGCACGAGGACGTCGCCGGCGCGCACCGTGTTGCGATCGACGAAAGCGCCATGGGCCTCGATGACGCGGACGCCAAGCCCCGTGAAGCGCTCGACTGAATCATTCGGCGCGATGGCCGCGATGACCTCGTGGACGTGGGCGTTGACGCGGGCGAAGTCGACGCGGGGTTCGACCGGCTCGACGCCGAACGGCGCCGAGGTGCGCATGTTGTGGGCGCGCTTTCCCGCCGCGATCATCGCCTTCG
>JBGSJD010000303.1:0-1670 GCA_041742195.1 Hyphomicrobiaceae bacterium | reverse complement strand
CCAGCAGGACGGCCGCGGCGCGGCCGTTGCCGATGCCCGCGCCGCGCGAGCCCGCGCCGGTGACGATGGCGACCTTGTCCTTCAATCCCATGTCCGGCATGGGGTCCTCCTCGATGGTCTCGGGACCGGATGGCGTGTCAGTCGATGATCGATTGATAGCTGAGCACGCGAAGCTCGCGCCGGAACGGATGCGCCGACGACGGCATGACCTGCGTCAGGAAGACGACGGCCATCTCCTCGGCCGGGTCCACCCAGAATGCGGTCGAGGCGGCACCGCCCCAGGCGTATTCGCCGGGTGAGCCCACGATCTGCGCCTTCGCGGGATCGATCATGACGGAGAAGCCGAGGCCGAAGCCGATGCCCTCGTAGGTGGCCTCCGAGAAGCGCGGCGTGCCCATGGCGGCCATGTCGCCGCCGAGGTGGTTCGACGTCATGAGCTCGACGGTCTTGCGCCCGAGGAGACGCACGCCGTCGAGTTCGCCCTTGGCGAGCATGAAGCGGCAGAAGCGCTCGTAGTCCGAAGCCGTCGAGACGAGCCCGCCGCCGCCCGAGTTGACGCGCCGCGGCTTCAGGTGGCGGCTCTTCGCCGGATCGTCGATCAGCGTGAAGCCGCCGTCAGGCGCGGCGGCGTAGTTGGCGGCGAGGCGGTGGTGCTTGCCCTCCGGCACGTGGAAATCGGTATCGACCATGCCGAGCGGCTTGATCACGCGCTCGACGAGGAAGCGCTCGAACGGCTCGCCCGAGATCACCTCGACGAGGTAGCCGATGACGTCGGTTGCGATCGAGTAGTTCCAGCGTGTTCCCGGTTGCGCGATGAGCGGCAGGGCGGCGGCCTTCTCGACGATCTCGGCGAGGCTCGAATCCTGCGTCTGGAAATCGACGCCGTTGGCGCGGTAGAGCGCATCGACCGCCGTCGCCTCCATGAAGCCGTAGGTGAGACCGGAGGTGTGGGTCAGGAGATCGCGGAATGTGATGGCGCGGTGCGCCGGCGCCGTCTCGAGCTTGCCCCGGCTGCCGCCGGTGAGCACGCGCTGATCCTTGAAGGCCGGAATGAACCGCGTGATCGGATCGTCGAGCTGAAAGCGCGCCTGCTCGTAGAGCATCATCAGGGCGACGCTCGTCAGAGGCTTCGTCATCGAATAGATGCGGAAGATGGTGTCGGCGCTGATCGCCGTGCCGCGTCCGGCGTCGGCGTGCCCGGCGACGTCGAGGAAGGCGGTCTTGCCGCGCCGTGAAACGAGCGTCACGATGCCAGCCGTCTTGCGCGTTTCGATCTGCAACCGCATCCAGTCGGAGATGCGGGCGAGGCGCTTGGGGCAGAGGCCGACGTCTTGCGGTCGGGCAATGGGTTCAGGCATCGGCTGGGGCTCCGGCGAAGGCGCGAGGGCGAGAGCCACATGATGGACGGCCCCCGGATGGCGATCAACTGCCGAAGCGGCGGCCAGGCTTGGAGGCGCGCTCGCCCCCGGTCTATGGTCCCCGCCACTGCGGCCGAAAGGAGAGCGCGCGCCCCATGCAAGTCTACGACATCATCGTCTCCGCCCAGTCCGGCCGGGCCCTGACGAGCCTGGCGGCGACAGCCGGCATCGACGAGCGCGCGGCAGAGACCGTTCTGAAGGCGGCACTGCCGGAGATGGCCTTGGCCCTCGAGCGCAACACGCTGTCGCGCG
>JBGSJD010000302.1:0-2942 GCA_041742195.1 Hyphomicrobiaceae bacterium | reverse complement strand
GGCGCCACGGGCGCCGCAGCGGCTTCAGGCTCAGGCGGCACGACGAGCGCCGGGTCGTCGAGGTCTATGATCTCAGGCCTGCGGCGCGGCCGGTCGGTGGTCATTGGAGGCGATCTCCGATGAGATACTCGATCGCGCGGTCGAGCCGGATGTGAGGCCACGGCGCGATGCCGCCATCGGGAGCGTCCGGCGGAACGCGGGAGGGCCTGAAGCGGACCAGCGAGACGTCCTTGTGACTCGCCGGCCCGGTGGGCTTCTGCATGGCCTCCGCGAGGGTGGCGGGCAGGTCACCGGGATAAAGCGCCGCCTTGCGTCGGCCATCGAACACCTGGCCGCCGAGGCGCTCGCCGGGCAATGGTACGCCGATCAGCGCCGGCTCGCTCGCATCGCGCTTCAGTTCCGCTTCCTGTGTCGCGCGGAGTGCTGCGATGGCCATGGCCTTCACCTCCGCCCCACTGAAGCGGGCCTTGGCGCTGGCGCGGGCCGTGAGGCCGGACAGGATCGTCTCGAGGCGATCGTGGCTCGATCGCGGCACGTGGTCGGCCTTGGTGGCCACTAGCAGGATGCGGTCGATGCGGCGCGGCAGGAAAGCGGCCAGCAGGCCGTTGTTGCCCGTCCGGAAAGCGCCGAGGACCGAGACCAGTGTCTGCTCGAGATCCGCGAGCGCGTGGGCCCCTCGATCGATAGCCGAAAGGGCGTCGACAAGCACGATCTGGCGATCGAGGCGGGCGAAGTGATTGCGAAAGAAGGGCTTCACCACCCGCTGGCGGTAGGCCTCGTAGCGACGTTGCATCATGTCGTGGAACGTGCCACGGCGCGGGCCGACGTCTGCCGGCAGATCGAGGGGCAGGAAGGTCAGCAGGGGCGACCCCTCGAGTTCGCCCGGCATGAGGAAGCGGCCCGGCCCGAGGGTCGGTTCGAAGGTTCCCGTTGCACGCTCCGCCAGCAGATAGCGCCGGAACAGTTCGGCGCCCTGCAGCGCCTTCTGCTCGTCCTGCGGCTCGTCGTGGCGCAGGAGCGCGTGATGCTCCAGAAATGCCGCCGACGACGCCCGCCGTTCGGGCTGACGCGCGGCCTCGAGCGCGCTGCGGGACCAGTCGGCGAACGACTGCTCGAGCAATGGCAGGTCGATCAGCCACTCACCGGGATAGTCGACGATATCGAGGTGGAGGCGCTGGGTGCCGAACTGACGCCAGAGAACATGATCGGTCGTGTATTCGAGCGTGACGCGAAGTTCCGAGATCCGACGGGTGCTCTCCGGCCAATCGGGGGGATCGGCTGCAAGCGCGGCCAGATGGTCCTCATAGGCGAAGCGCGGTACGTCGTCGTCGGGCTGCGGCTCGAGATAGGCGCGCAGCACGCGTTGCTCGGCGGCTGCCGCGAAGAAGGGCAGGCGCGCCGGGTTGACGAGATTGCGCACGAGAGCCGTGATGAAGACGGTCTTGCCGGCCCGCGCCAGGCCCGTGACGCCGATGCGAAGGGTCGGCGTGGTCATGCCACTCAGGACGTTTCCCGCCCCCAGGACCCGCGACAGGGCAGTCCGACTGAAGTCCATCACCTGTCCGCTTGCCTTTCCATCGTTCGCAGCGCGGCGGCACCGTCGCCAATTCGCGAGGTGGGCGCAAGTGCCGGTTCACGGCTGTCATGGAACGATCGGGAGAATACTGAGATCTTGAAAAGTCATGGGGCCAGTCTATTCTCGGCACGCCCAAGTTGCTTTCCGCACCCCTTATTCTACTTATGATTATTTCCGATCTGACATAGCAGTTGATCTGCGGAACATGAAATTGCCTTTGACCTGTCGCTTTTTTGTCCCGATCCGGTTCAATTATCTTCGCATCGGACGTCGAAACGAGCAGCGGGCCCGGGGGGGCATCCGGCTTGGATGACCAGGGGGTTACACACAATTCGACCGAACTCGTCAGCGTAGGGCAAGCGCCCCGGGGCGATGCATCGGATGATTTCAAGGACCGTTTCTGTCGGCGCCTCGTCGGGCGACGCATGGCAATCGGTCCCGCGCAACGGACTGGTCGTGGCAGGTGCCCCCTGGCATGAGCAGTCCGCCCGGGATGGCGACGGAACCCCGCACCGCCGCCGTCCCGGTACCCTTTCGGCTGGCTCGGGCCTTCAGACCCGGGATCCGGCCGACCGATCTACCGGGGGACGTCGTCTGGCGCTGCACCGCCACACCTCCCTCCCCGACGCAGCCCCGGCGGCGTCCTCCGGTAGCAGGCATCCGACCACTCCGCGCCGCCTCCGGCATTAACCAGTGGTCGGAAATTCACTGGAGAACTAATCCTCGCTCTCGCCCCCGGCACTAAATTCGGAAAGCCACTAGGCATTCTGTCCTAGATGGCCCGAAACTCAGGTCTGTCAGACCCGTTTCGGCTCCGAATGACGCCCAAAGGCCGAGGCGATACGATGGGAATTCAGTTTGAGACATCGCGCTGCATAATTCAGCTCGTTCGATCGCAATCCCACGTTCCAGACGCAGCCCTCGGCAGGCTCAAAGCCACGATCGATGCCTCGGTCGCGGTGGTCTACGGCATCGACGTCACGCTGATCCAGGGAAGCTCGCGCGGGCAGGCCCACGTGGCGCTGGCGAGACAGGTCGCCATGTATCTGGCGCACTGCGTGTTCGGCATCCCGCACGCCGACGTCGGTCGCATCTTCAACCGGGACCGCACGACCGTTCGCCACGCCTGCGCGCTCGTCGAAGACCGTCGTGACGATCCGGTGTTCGATCGGACGCTCGCCAATCTGGAAGAGATCGTCGGGCGGATGGCACGGGTCTCGGGGATTTCCTTTGGAGGGGAGGCATGACGGAGGCGGCAAAGTCCGGCGGCCGAAAGCCCGCCCAGAACCGCCGGCCCGAGCTTCCGGCCGTGCTTCGGGACGTCGCAGCGGGGCGGTCGCTGCCCGCAGACGATCCCGGCCTCCTC
>JBGSJD010000301.1:0-3451 GCA_041742195.1 Hyphomicrobiaceae bacterium | reverse complement strand
TCATTCCGCACATGGCGGCAGCCGGCGGCGGCTCGATCATCCACATCGCCTCGCAGATGGGCCGCGTCGGCGCCCCCGGCCGCGCCGCCTATAACGCGACCAAGGGCGCGCTGATCCAGCTCGCCAAGACGATGGCGCTCGACCACGCGAAGGAGGGCATTCGCACCAACACGCTCTCGCCGGGCGCGGTCGAGACCCGCCGCCTCGAGTACCGCTGGGGCGACATGGCGAAGGCCCGCGAGATGTCCGCGCCGCTGCACCCGATCGGCCGCCTCGGCAAGCCCGACGAGATCGCGCTCGCAGCCCTTTATCTCGCGAGCGACGCGTCGGCCTTCATGACCGGTTCGGACCTGCTGATCGACGGCGGCTACACGGCCATCTGACGGCGCAAAGGAACGCGGGGCGGCCAACCCGCGCCCCGCACCACGTCGTCGCTCGATGCGGGATCTCTACCGCTTCAACGGCCGTCCGGTCTTCCGCACCAGCCGCTCGAGCAGCCCGTCGAGTTCCGCCATGTCGTCCTGATCGAGCTTCGGTCCCGGAGCCCGGACGGCGGCCGACGCGAAGGCGCCACGTCGCCTGAGGATTTCCTTCCGGATCGCAAGCCCGATCCCCGGCTGCAATTCATGACGGATGACGGGCAGATAGAGATCGTTGAGATCCTCGGCCTCCTGCGCCTTCCCCGCCTGGAACAGCCGGTCCATCTCGACCAGCATCTCGGGGAACGCGAAGCCGGTCATCGCTCCGTCGGCGCCCCGGTGATATTCCTGCGGCAGATGGATGCCGCCGTTGCCGCACAGGATCGAGATGCGCCGATGGGCCGTGCCGTCGCAGGCTTTCCGGATCGCCGACAGCTTGCGCAGGCCCGGGCTCTCCTCGTGCTTGAACATCACGATCTGCTCGAACTTGTCGACGAGGCCGACGAAGCATCCCGCCGAGAACCACACGCCCGAAAGCTGCGGATAGTCCTGCACGCAGACCGGCACCGAGCGGCCGAGCGCCGTCAGGGCGCCGCTCATGTAGCCCGTCACGGCTTCGTCCGTCTTGAGGCCGGAGATCGGCATCACCATCACGCCGGCCGCGCCCTGCTCCATGGCGCTCCCCGCGAGCTTCACGAGCTGCGCCGTGCCGGGGTTCGAAACGCCGACGATCACCGGGATGCGGCCCTTCGTGGCGTCGAGGAAGCGCTTCGCGACGGCGACGGTCTCGGCTTCGGAAAGCTTCTGGAACTCTCCCATGACGCCGAGGATGGTCATGCCGTCGACGCCGCAGCCGAGATAGAACTCGACGAGGCGGTCGATGGACTCGAAGTCGATCGCGCCGTCGTCCTTGAAGGGGGTGGCGGCGATCACATAGACGCCGCGCGCGTCGGCGGTGAGCAGTCTGGGCATTGGCATCTCCCTGCGGGTCGGTTGGAGCCACCATGCCCGAGAGCCCGACCCGACCGCAATGCCCGTCCTGCCCCCAATGCCCGTCCTGCCCCCGATGGGTGAGCGCTCGCGGCCTCGGCTCTGGTGCAGCCGGCGGGATTGGCGTATTGAGCCGCGTCCCGCCAGTGGCGGGCCGAAGCGCGCCATCTCGTTGCGCTCTAGAAATCGGAGATACAACTGATGACCCTGTCCCGCCGCCAGATCGAGGGGGCCGTCTTCCTGGCTCTCTTCGCCCTCACCATTCCTGCCGCCAACTGGCTGATCGGCAACGTCGGCACCAAGTGCGTGCCGAACGGCCCCTGCCTGATCCCCGTCGCCCCCGGCCTCATGGCCCCGTCGGGCGTCATCACCATCGGCCTGGCCCTCGTCCTCCGCGATCTCGTCCAGCGCCGCCTTGGTGTGACGGCGGCGATCCTGGCCATTCTCGCGGGCGCCGCGCTGTCGGCCGCCATCGCGCCGCCGAAGCTGGTCATTGCCTCGGCCATCGCCTTCCTCCTGGCCGAACTGGCGGACCTCGCCGTCTTCACGCCACTCCAAAAGCGCGGCCTCGTGTTCGCCGTCGCCGCCTCGAGCGCGGTGGGACTGGTGGTCGACTCGATGATTTTCCTGCAGCTCGCCTTCGGCAATCTGGACTTCCTGCTCGGGCAGGTCGTGGGCAAGGCGTGGATGGTGCTGCTGGCCCTGCCGTTCGTCGCCTGGATCAGGCGGCGTGACGCGGCGCTCGGCATGGCTGCGGCCTGAGGGGGCGATCATGGCGACGAAAAAATCAGCTCCGGGTCAGCTCGGCCGTCAGGTCGCGCTGCCGTCGTCCCCCGAGGCCGCCGTGCTCGAGCGCGTCCCGAACCCTCACCCGGATACGGTCTATGTCGCGCGCTTCACCGCGCCCGAGTTCACCTCGCTCTGCCCGGTGACCGACCAGCCCGACTTCGCGCATCTGGTGATCGACTATGTGCCCGACGGCTGGCTCGTGGAATCGAAGTCGCTGAAGCTCTACCTCGGCGCCTTTCGCAATCACGGCGCGTTCCACGAAGACTGCACCGTCTCGATCGGCAAGCGCATCGCGGGCCTTCTGGAGCCGCGCTTCCTGCGCATCGCCGGCTATTGGTATCCGCGCGGCGGCATTCCGATCGACGTCTTCTGGCAGACCGGCACGCTGCCGGACGGCGCATGGCTGCCGGATACGGGCGTCGCGCCCTATCGCGGCCGCGGCTGACGGCCCGCGCCTCACATCGGCAGGCGCGCGACCTGATGCGTGAAGTAGTTGTCGACGGCCGTCACGATCGAGTCGGCGACCTTGCGCCGCCACGCTTCCGACTTCAGGTTGGCCGCGTCCTGCTTGTTGGTGACGAATGCGAGTTCGACGAGCACAGCCGGCACCTTGGCCGTCTTGAGCACGGTAAACGCCGCCGACCGGTCGGGATTGTTCATCAGCGGCGTCGCGCTTCCCATGTACGCGATCATCGACCGCGCCAACACGTTCGTCCGCTCGTGCGTCACGGCGACTTCGCGCTGGGCGAGGTCGGCGAGGAAGCCCCGCACCGTTCCGGGATCGGCGACCTGCGTCCGCGAGATCGCCTGCATCTCGCCCTGCGAGAGCACGCTTTTTGCCACTTCGCCGGCCGCCGAGCGCTGGAGCGCGCTGGCCACGTTGTCCCGGAGCGAATAGATCGTCGCACCGCTGGCGTTGGATCCGGCATAGTCGGCGTGGATCGCCATGAACAGCGCCGCTTTGTGGCGTTCCGCGAACTCGCGCCGCTCGTCGAGATCGACGAACGTGTCCGTGTCGCGGGTCATCAGCACATTGTAGCGCCCCGTCGCCTTGAGCCGCTCCCGAAGCACCAGCGAGAAGGCGAGCACCACATCCTTTTCGATCGCGCCGTGACGTTGTGCGCCGCTGTCGTGCCCGCCGTGCCCCGGATCGAGGACCAGCGTCGGCTTGAACGCCTGCCGGTTTGCCGCCGGCTTGCGCTGCGCCGGCTTCGGCAGTGGCGGCTGCACGGAGGCGAGACCCGCGCTGCCGA
>JBGSJD010000300.1:0-4084 GCA_041742195.1 Hyphomicrobiaceae bacterium | reverse complement strand
CGGCGCCGATATCGTGCTCGACCGCGACGACGAGAACCTCGCCGCCCGCATCCTCGCCGAAACCGACGAGCAGGGCGCAAGCCGCATCGTCGACGTCGATTTCGGCGGCAACCTGTCGTGGAGCAAGGACGCGGTGGCGCTCAACGGCACCATCGCCGCCTACGCCTCCCGCGGCAATCCGGCGCCGGAGGTCCCGTTCTCGGCCCTCATGCGCAGGAACGTGACCGTCTCGGGCGTCCTGCTGCCGACCTCCCCGCACGCGGCGCGCCGACAGGCCCAATCGGATATTCTCCGTTGGCTCGAGGAGGCGCCCCGCCTGCACCGGGTCGTCGGCCCGTTCCCGCTCGACGAGACAGCCGAGGCCCACGAGGCCGTGGAGGCGGGCGGCAAGCGCGGCACCGTGGTGGTGGCGCCGAACCGTTGACCGGGGCAGCATGTCCGGACGTGAGTGTTCCTGATCAGACCGAGAAGCAGAGACCGAGACCGATGTCACAGCCCGAAGGCCCGACCCAGAAGCTCGCCGAATTCGTCGCCGCGCTGCGCTTCGAGCAGTTGCCGTCCGACGTGGCGGCCCAGGCCTGCGACATCATCCTCGACACGGTCGGCTGCGGCATCGCCGCCTGGCGCGACGACCGCGAAAAGGCGGAGATCGCCCGCGGCCTCGCCCGCTCGTTCCATGCCGCGCCGAAGGCCACGATCTGGGGTGGTGGTGAGCGGACCGACGCTGCCGTCGCCGCCATGGCGAACGGCATCCTCGCCAACGCCGCCGACTTCGACGACACGCACAAGCGCGCGCTCCTCCACACCGGCTCCGTCGTGGTGCCCCCAGCGCTCGCGCTCGGCGAGGAGCGCGGCCTCACAGGGCCCGACATGGTGACGGCCATCGTCGCCGGCTACGAGGTGGCCGTCCGTGTCGGCATGGCGGTGATGCCGACGCACTATCGCTTCTGGCATTCGACCGCGACCAACGGCACTTTCGGCGCTGCCGCGACGGCAGCCTCCGCCATGCGGCTCGACAAGGCCGGCGCGCTGATGGCCCTCGGCTTTGCCGGCACACAGGCCGCCGGCCTCAACACGTTCTTCACCTACGGCGACCTGACGAAGAGCCTGCATCCCGGCAAGGCATCGTTCAACGGCACGCTCGGCGCCCGCCTCGCCGAGATCGGTGGAACGAGCCCGCCGACGATCCTCGAGCACGAGAAGGGCTATCTCGCCGCCTACTCGCTGGAGCCCAAGGCCGAGGCCCTGACGGCCGGCCTCGGCACGACCTGGGAGATCCTCCAGAACGGCTTCAAGTTCTTCCCCTCGATCCTCGCGAGCCACGCCGCCATCCAGGCGACGCTCGACGTGGTCACGACCCACGACCTGAAGCCCGCCGATATCGCCTCGATCGTCAACGAGACCTACGGCACGGTGAAATCGCACTTCTCGGCCAAGACCGTGACCACCGGCATGGGCGCCCGGGTGAGCGTGCCCTATTGCTGCGCCGTGGCCGCCCTCGATCGCAGCGTCGGCCAAGCCCAGTTCGTCACGGATCGCGTGATGCGCGAGGACGTCCAGCGCCTTCTGGCCGCGACCGAGGTCGTCGCGGTGGACGCACTGACGGCCCAGTATCCGACCAAGTTCCCGGCCCGCGTGACGATCACGACCCGGGACGGACGGCGGCTGACGAGCCAGCGCGATTTTCCGAAAGGCGACCCGCAGGAGCCGTTGTCGCCATCGGAAATCGAGGCCAAGTTCCTCGACAACGTCGCCGGCCGCTATGCGAGCCGGGACGCCATCGAACTGGCCCGCCTGATCCGCGCGCTACCCGAGATCGCCGATCCGAAGCCGCTCTGGGCGTTGCTCGCCAGGGATTGACCCCGGGCCGGGCGGCCGTCCACCCATCCGACATCCACCGATCCCAGACACCAAGGAGACCATCATGGCTGCCACAGACGCCGTCCTCTACGAGGAGAAGGGCGACGGCATCGTCCTCGTCACGCTGAACGACCCGAAGACGCGGAACGCCCTCGGCGACGAGATCATCGACGGCATCGTGGCCGCGTGTGCGCGGATCAACGCCGACACCTCGGTGCGCTGCATGATCCTGACCGGCGCCGGCGAAGGCTTCTCGTCCGGCGGCAACGTCAAGGAGATGCGGGAGAAGAAAGGCCTCTTCGGCGGCGCGCCCGTCGACATGCGCCGCGCCTACCAGCACGGCATCCATCGCATTCCGAAGGCGCTCTACGACCTTGAGGTGCCCTCGATCTGCGCCGTCAACGGTGCGGCCATCGGCGCCGGCTGCGACACGACGCTGATGTGCGACATCCGCATTGCCGGCAAGAAGGCCCAGTTCGCGGAGAGCTTCCTGCGCGTTGGCCTGGTCTCGGGCGACGGCGGCGCCTGGTTCCTGCCGCGTGTCGTGGGCCTATCGCGGGCCTACGAGATGACGCTCACCGGCGACGTGATCGACGCCGAGAAGGCCGAGCGCTGGGGCATCGTCTCGAAGGTCGTCGACGACGACAAGCTGCTCGACGAGGCCATGGCGCTGGCCAAGCGGATCGCAGCCTTCCCGCCGCATTCGATCCGCCTCAACAAGCGTCTCCTGCGCGAGAGCCAGGGCGTGAGCCTGCCGATAGCCCTCGAGATGGCGTCGGCCATGCAGGCGCTCGCCCAGTCGACGGAAGACCAGAACGAAGCGGTCAACGCCATGCTCGACAAACGCAAGCCGAGCTACAAGGGCCGCTGATCCCACACTGACTGCTTCTTGTCCCCTCTCCCCATCGCCCTGCGCGCGATGGGGAGAGGGTCAGGGTGAGGGGCAGCCACGTGCTCCGAGCCTCGATCCGCCCCTCACCCCGACCCTCTCCCCGTTTCAGTGCAGGAACGGGGAGAGGGGGAGCTTCGCCCCCATGCCCGGCCCCCTTTCCGGTTACCGTATCGTCGACATGACCGCCGTCGTGCTCGGTCCCGTCGCGACCATGCATCTCGCCGACATGGGCGCCGACGTGATCAAGATCGAGCCCCCGGAAGGCGACGTCATGCGCAATCCGGGCAACGCGCCGACCGAGGGCATGGGGCCGATCTACCTCGCTATCAACCGCAACAAGCGGGCCGTTTGTCTCGACCTGAAGCGGCCCGAGGCGCTGGCGGCCCTGAAGCGGCTGATCGCGACCGCCGACGTCTTCGTCCACAACATGCGCGTCGAGGCGATCGAGCGGTTGGGCCTCGGCTATGCGGCCGTGAAGGCCATCAAGCCGGACATCGTCTACGCCTACAGTGTCGGCTACCGCCACGATGGCCCCTACGGCCGGAAGCCCGCCTTCGATGATCTGGTACAAGGCGCGAGCGGCGCGGCCATGCTGGCTTCACGCGTCGACGGTGGCCCGCCACGCTTCCTGCCGAGCCTGATCGTCGACAAGACGACGGGCCTGCATCTCGGCATGGCGATGCTGGCCGCGCTTCTCCATCGCGAGCGGACCGGCGAGGGCCAGTCCGTCGAGGTGCCGATGCTGGAGACGATCACCGGCTTCTGGCTGGCCGAGCACCTCTTCGAGCACAGCTACGTCCCGCCGCGCGGGCGCATGGGCTACAGCCGCATCCTGTCGGCCGACCGCCGCCCCTACGCGACGAAGGACGGCTACGTCTGCGCCCTCGTCTACAACGAGAAGAACTGGCGCGCCTTCGCCGACGAGATCGGCCGGCCCGAGATCATGCAGGACCCGCGGTTCGCGGACGCCAAGGCCCGCGCGAACAACCAGCCGGCCATCCAGGCGATCATGGCCGAGGTCATGCCGACGCGCACGACCGCCGATTGGCTGGCGTTCTTCGATCGCGCGGACATCCCGGCGATGCCCGTGAACGACCTCGAGCAGCTGTTCGACGATCCACACCTCTCCGCGACGGGCTTCTTCACGACGCGCGAGCACCCGACCGAAGGCGCGATCCGGACGACGGCTAGCCCCTTCGACTTCTCGGCGTCTCCGACCGACTATCGCCGGCACGCCCCGCGCCTCGGCGCCGATGGCCGTGAAGTCCTCGCCGAAGCCGGTCTCGCCGGCGACGAGATCGACGCGCTCGTTGCCTCCGGCGCGCTGAAACT
>JBGSJD010000299.1:0-2143 GCA_041742195.1 Hyphomicrobiaceae bacterium | reverse complement strand
ATGGCCTCAGGCGCCGCCAAGATCTCGCCCTTCGCCCCTGCTTCGCTGCCCGCCGTGCCGGCCATCGACGGCGTCCGCTTCGCCTCGGCCGAGGCCGGCATCAAGTACAAGAACCGTCGCGACCTGATGGTCGCGGTCATGGACGAGGGGACGGTCGCGGCGGGCGTGCTGACGCAGTCGAAGACCAGCTCGGCGCCGGTGCTGTGGTGCCGCGAGAGCCTCAAGGGCGGCAAGGCGCGCATTCTAGTGGTCAATTCGGGCAATTCGAACGCGTTCACCGGCAAGAAGGGCCGGGCGGCCGTGGAGTTGACGGCGAAGTTCGCGTGCGAGGCGGTGGGCTGCCAGCCGGGAGAGGTGTATCTCGCCTCGACGGGCGTCATCGGCGAGCCGCTCGAGGCCAACAAGTTCGCGCATCTTCTGGGTGGGCTCGCGAAGTCCGCTACAGCGGAAGGATGGCACGACACGGCGCGCGCCATCATGACGACGGACACGTTCCCGAAGCTCGCGACGCGGACGGCGAAGATCGGTGGCGTCGACGTCACGATCAACGGGTTCTGCAAGGGCGCCGGAATGATCGCGCCCGACATGGCGACGATGCTCTGCTTCCTGTTCACCGACGCGGCCGTTTCGCCGGCGGTGCTGCAGGAGATCATTGCGTCGGGTGCGCAGTCGAGCTTCAACTGTATGACGGTCGACGGCGACACCTCCACGAGCGACACGTGCCTGATGTTCGCGACGGGCGCCGCGGCCAGGCGCGGGCAAAGCCGCATCGAGGCCGTGGGCGATCCGGCGCTCGCCGATTTCCGGGCCAAGGCGCACGACCTCCTCAAGGAGCTCGCGATCCTCGTGGCGAAGGACGGCGAGGGCGTCTCGAAATTCGTCACCATCCGGGTCGAAGGGGCGGAAAGCGACCGCGCGGCGCGCGTGATCGGGCTTTCGATCGCCAACTCGCCGCTGGTCAAGACGGCGATCGCGGGCGAGGACCCGAACTGGGGCCGGGTCGTGATGGCCGTCGGCAAGGCCGGCGAGGCGGCGGACCGGGACAAGCTCTCGATCTGGTTCGGCGACAGGATCGTGGCGCGGGACGGGGAGCGTGCGGCCGAATACGACGAGCCGACCATGGCGGCCTACATGAAGAACCCCGAGATCGAAATTCGGGTCGGGCTCGGGATCGGCCGCGGTTCGTCAACCATTTGGACATGCGATCTGACGCACGATTACATTTCAATCAACGCTGATTATCGGAGTTGAGCCGGATCGTCTGACGTGGCGTTCGGCTTCGACGGGAGACGCGATTGACGGTTGAATCGGAACGCGGTCGGCCGGGCGGTCGACTCGGGTGGCTGACAGAGCCGATGACCGTCGCCGTCACGGCGCTCGGGATCACGCAGATCACGGCGTGGGGCACCAGCTACTACTGCCTCGGCGTGCTCGCGCCGTCGATCGCGAAGGAGTTCGGATGGAGCCGGGGGTTCGTCTTCCTCGGTTTCACCGTCTCGCTTCTCGTGATGGCCGTCATTTCGGCCGCCGTCGGGCGGACGATGGACCGCATCGGGGCGCGGATCGCGATGACGGTGGGGTCGGTCGTGCTGGCGGCAGCGCTGCTGCTGCTGTCCACGGTGACCACGGATTGGGCCTATCTGCTCGTCTGGGCGCTGGTCGGCGTCGGCATGCGGCTGACGCTCTACGACGCCGCGATGGTGGCGCTGGTGCAGGTGACGCCCAAGCGCGGGCGGCTCGCCATCTCGTATCTCACGCTCTACGGCGCGTTCGCGTCGTCGATCTTCTGGGTGATTGGACATTACCTCGACGAAGCCATGGGCTGGCGGCAGACGCTGGTCGTGTTCGCGGCGCTGAACCTGCTCGTCTGCCTTCCGCTGCACTGGTTCGGGCTCGCGCGCCGCGAGACGGATCTTCCTCCGTCAGCCGGAAATCCGAGCGTGGCGCAGGCGGTGGAACCGGGCGATCCGCCGCTCGAAGGCGTGGCCCGGGTGATCGGGATGGTGCTGTTCGGGCTCGTGATGTCGCTGTCGGGGCTCGTGTTCGGCATTCTGTCGGTGCAACTCGTGCCCGTGCTCGAAGGGGCCGGGCTCGGTGCGGCGGCGGCGGTGTGGATGGCGTCGCTGAAGGGCGTCGCGCAGTT
>JBGSJD010000298.1:0-1800 GCA_041742195.1 Hyphomicrobiaceae bacterium | reverse complement strand
AGCTCCGGGCACGTCAGTTCGCGCTTGCGGGTCTTGAAGGCGAACAGGCGCACGCCGCCCGCGTAGCTGTCGGCATTGGCCGGCTCGCGCACCCAACGGCGTTCACGGTCGGCAAGCAAGGCCTTCAATGTTCGCTGGCGCTCGGCGATGCACGCCGAGCTGTCGTCCACGCACCGGGACGTGCTCCAGGGGCCGATTTCGGGGGCCGGACTGCCGGCGCACCCGCTCAGGGCGAGCACGGACAGCGCCAGGGCGCCGCCAGCGCCGACACGTGCAACGATACCTCGCAGCCCCATTCCATTCCCCTTGTGCCCTCGTGGGAGAGCGCATAAAAGCTCGTGATGGCGGTCGTGTGGCGGATCGGCCGCTCCCACATTCCATCCGCGCAACAGTGGCCCACGGGCCCGGTGCCCATTCCGCGCTCCATGCGAACTGACATTGCCGATACGCGTCGGCAGGGTGTTCGCGTGTGCGCCAAACCAGGGAGTTACAAGCAATGGCTTATGCGATTCGCGTGCACAAGACAGGCGGCCCCGAGGCTCTGCAGTACGAAGAGGTGTCCGTCGGCGCTCCCGGAGCGGGCGAAGTCAAGCTCAAGCAGCACGCCATCGGCCTCAACTACATCGACGTCTATCTGCGCACCGGCCTCTATCCGCAGCCGAATTCGCCGTTCATTCCCGGCATGGAAGGCGCGGGCGAGGTCATCGCCGTCGGATCGGGCGTCACGGATCTCAAGGTCGGCGACCGGGTCGCCTACGCCGGCCCGGCCGGCGGTTATGCGACCGAGCGGCTGATCGCCGCCGATCGCGTCGTGAAGATGCCCGACGGCATCGATTACAAGACGGCCGCCGCCATGATGTTGCAGGGCATGACGGTGCGCTATCTGGTGCGCAAGACGTACAAGGTCGGCCCGGGCACGGTGTGCCTCTGGCATGCGGCGGCCGGTGGCGTCGGTCTGATCGCCAGCCAGTGGGTGAAGCACCTCGGCGGCACGCTCATCGGCACGGCCGGCGGCCCGGAGAAGTGCAAGCTGGCGCTCGCCAACGGGGCAGCCCACTGCATCGACTACAAGAGCGAGAACTTCGTCGAGCGCGTGAAGCAGATCACCGGCGGCAAGCTGTGCGACGTCGTCTACGATTCGATCGGCAAGGACACGTTCCCGGCGTCGCTCGACTGCCTGAAGCCGCTCGGCCTGTTCGTCACCTTCGGTAACGCGTCGGGTCCGATCGAAGCCATGAACCCCGGCGTTCTCGCGGCCAAGGGCTCGCTCTACATGACGCGGCCGTCGCTCGCCGCCTACACGTCGAGCCGGGCCGATCTCGTCGAGACCGCCAACGATCTCTTCGACGTGGTGTCGAAGGGCGCCGTCAAGATCCAGGTCAATCAGACCTACGCGCTGAAGGATGCCGCCCAGGCGCATCGCGATCTCGAGGCGCGCAAGACGACGGGTTCCATCGTTCTGCTGCCCTGATCGAACGGGTTCGGTGATCGGCAACGTCAAGGGCGGCGCGGCAACATGCTGCGCCGCCCTTTTTTCTCAGTCCGCGCAAGCGAGGAGAACGCCGTGGTCGACATGCCGACGAAAGAGCCCCCCCTCGCAGGATCGAGGAAGGAACCGGACGCTCCGCAAAGCCGATCGGCCGTGCGGATCGCGTTCGTTGTGCTGGCACTGGGGCTGCTCGTCGGTGGCGTTCTTCTCGTCGCGGTTGGCCGGATGATGAGGCCGGAGGCACCCGCGCCACTGGTCCGGACCTCGCCGGACAGCGTGCTCCGGCCGGCGCCGGCGCGGCCAGTCGTGCG
>JBGSJD010000297.1:0-2180 GCA_041742195.1 Hyphomicrobiaceae bacterium | reverse complement strand
GGGCTCGGCAAGCGCCGCGCTCGCGGCCTCGCGGTGGCTTGACGCCGCCCGCGTCCTGGCGCATCCCTGCCTCACAGCGAGTTCATTCTGCGTTCAGAGCGGCTTGCCCTAAATCGAAGGCGAGTGCGCGCGGCCTTGGCTTGCGTGACACGTCTACGCCAGATCATCATCGGAGGAGTTCCCCGTGATCAATTTCGTCGAGCGTCTTCTCCGGACCGCTCTCCCGCGCCGCGCCGCGCTGACGGCCCTGGCCGCTCTGTCGGTCGCCGTCCTGCCGTCTCTCGCGACCGCTCAGTCGACTTCGCCGGTCGCCGATTACACCGCCGAACTCATGAAGCCGCAGGCGATCCCCGACATCGTCATCGGCAAGCCCGACGCGCCGGTCACGATCGTCGAGTATGCCTCGCTCACCTGCGGGCACTGCGCCAACTTCCACAACGGCGTGCTGCCGAAGCTCAAGGAAAAGTACATCGACACCGGCAAGGCGCGGCTCATTCTCCGCGACTTCCCGTTGGACAATCTGGCGGCCGCAGGATCGATGCTGGCCCGCTGCGCCCCGGCCGACAAGAGCTATCAGGTGCTCTCGGCGCTGTTCGCCAAGCAGAACGAATGGGCCTTCGTGCAGGGCAACCCGGTTCCGGCCCTGTTCAAGATCGCGAGCGAGAACGGCTTCACGCAGGAGACGTTCGACAAGTGCCTGATCGACCAGAAGTTGCTGGAAAACATCACTAACATGCGCGACCACGCCAGCAAGTCGCTCGGCGTGCGCTCAACGCCCACGTTCTTCGTCAACGGCAAGCGCATGAGCGAGCGCTCCGACCGGATCGACTCGTTCGATCAGGTCATCGAGCCGCTCCTGAAGAAATAGCCAGATGTGGGGGCGCCCCTTGCCAACACCACGATTGACGGTTGCGGCTGGCGCCCTTGCCGCGCTGCTCGCCATGGCGGGCTGCGCCGACACCTCGAGCCAGCTCCTCACCTCGTCCGGGACACCGGTCGCGACACCGCCGGGGAGCCCACCGGGAAATGCGGCCGCCGCCTATGGTGGCGCCACCGCCGAGCCCGCGGCCCGCTTCGACCCCTTCACGACCGATGGCTTCACCGATCGCCCCCTCCGCGAGGTGATCGCCAACCCGACGCTCGCCGAAGTCCTGCAACCCGGCCCCTTGCCCGAGTTCTCACTCGGCAGCGCTGGTGCGCCGGTGGTCATGGTCAAATACATGTCGCTGACCTGCCAGCACTGCCGTCGCTTCATGGCCGATACGTTTCCGGCCCTGAAGCGCGAGTACATCGACACCGGCAAGGTCCGTCTCGTCATCCGCGAATTCCCGATCGGCCGGACGAGCGGCAACGCGACCATCGCGCTACGCTGCGCGCCGATGGACAAGTACCTGACCCTCTATCGCAAGTTCCTCGACCAGCAGGCCGCCTGGGTCTCCCAGGAGGTCCGGCCCGAAGCCATCATGAAGGTCGCCTCACAGGTGGGGATGACGCGCGATCAGTATGACGCCTGCGTCAAGAATCAGCCGATGATCACCGCCTTGAACGCGGTGAAGGACCGGGGCCGCCAGCTCGGCATCATCGGCACGCCCAATTTCTTCATCGGCAACCGGCTCGTGAAGTCCGTGCTCGGCATCGCCGAGATCCGCGCCATCGTGGATTCCATGCTGACCGCGGGCGGGCGCGCGGCGACGGCCAAGGCGGGCTGAGGCGGCCCGTCCGGTTTCGCCGCCCCCGGTTTGCCTCCGGACGAGGACGACGTGCGATGCACATCACGCGGCTTCGGCTGCTTGGCTTCAAATCGTTCGTCGAGCCGACCGAGCTCTGGATCGAGCCGGGCCTGACAGGCGTGGTCGGCCCGAACGGCTGCGGCAAGTCGAACCTGCTCGAGGCCCTGCGCTGGGTCATGGGCGAAACCTCCTACAAGGCGATGCGCGCCTCCGCCATGGAGGACGTGATCTTCTCCGGCACGACATCGCGGCCGGCCCGTGGCTGGGCCGAGGTCACGATGTTCGTCGACAACTCGGCCCGCAAGGCCCCGCCGGGTTTCAACGACAGCGATGTCCTCGAGCTCACCCGCCGCATCGAGCGCGACATGGGCTCCGCCTACCGCATCAACGGCCGCGACGTGCGCGCCCGCGACGTGAAGCTCCTGTTCGAGGACGCGGCGACCGGCGCCC